>JAYTFQ010000202.1:0-16333 GCA_043734225.1 Anaerolineales bacterium
TTCCGTGCGCGGATCTAACCCAGATGGGGGGCTGCTTTCAGGTGGCCCTTTCGGGTGTGGCGGGTTTGGCGGAAGCCTGGAACAATGAGCACCAATCAAAAACTGGCACGTCGGGCAACATAATGTCGGAGTAGTGGTAGATTTTCCCTGCTCAAGCCGTCTTGAAGATGCCATCAACCCGGCCTGTTATAATCAGTGTGCACAGCACAAGGAGGACCAAGATGATTTCCAAACGCAAAATGGGCCGCGGCAAGGTGCGGGTCACCTTTACCATGCCGTCAATCGACCATGTCCAGCAGCTAACCCTGGTGGGCGATTTCAATCAGTGGCGCATGGACCAAACACCCATGCAGCAGGGCGCCGACGCCGCCTGGAGCGTGACCCTGTCGCTGGACAGCGGCCACGACTACCAGTTCCGCTACCTGGCCGACGGCCAGGATTGGCACAATGACTGGGCTGCCGATGCCTATGTGCCCAACGAATTTGGCGCCGACAACTCAGTGGTTAGCCTGAAAGAGGACGCGCTGCCGGTGGCCAAGAAGGCCGCCAGCAAGAAGAAGGCCTGATAGTGCTGGTTCGCGGGCCCGGCGGCTGGGATGCCAACTGCATCCCAGCCGCCGTTTGTGTTAAAGGGCTTGTCTTGCCTGACGACAAACAAACTGCTCGGTGCGCGCGTCTCGTCCAATTTGCACCCGGCTGTCAGCAGACAGTCAGCAAGACAGCCCGCCAGCGGTCCGGCGAGGCCGACCCCAGCAGGGTACACTATTGCAGCAAACACAGACCGGCTGGCAACGTTAAAGGCGCTTAACTTGACCTCGCTGATAACCGGTGCTAGCCTCTGCACGCACTAAGGCTTGTTGGCCCAATTACAAAAGGATGGACTGCCATGCTCGACCGGATGCGCGGAATTCTGGAAGTAATCGAGTACCTCGACCCTACCGGCCAGGAGATCGTGCACCGCGTGCCAGAAGGCGGCTCGGGCGAAATTGTGCTCGGGTCGCAGTTGGTCGTGCGCGAGAACCAGGTGGCCGTCTTCTTTCGCGATGGCCGGGCGCTGGACGTCATTGGTCCCGGCCGGCACGCCCTCACCACGCTGAACATCCCCTTCCTGATCAGCTACCTGAAGATCCCCTTCGGCTCCAAAAGCCCCTTCCGGGCTGAGGTGGTGTTTGTCAATCTCAAGGACTATCTGGACCAGCCGTGGACGTCCGCCCAGCCCCTCCCATTCCGTGATCCCGACCTGGGCATGGTGCGGCTGACCACCGCGGGCAAGTTTGCCTTCCAGGTGGGGCAGGCCCAGCAGTTTGTCAACCAGGTGGTGGGCACGCAGGGCCTGTTCGGCACCAAGGACATCGTCGGCTACCTGACCAGTATTTTGAACACGCGCCTCTCAGACGTGATCGGCGAATTGCACAGCAGCGTGCTGGATTTGCCGACGCGCTACGATGAGCTAAGCGCCGCCCTCCAGGCTAAGGTGGCCGTCGATTTTGAAGCTATCGGCCTCAAGATAAAGGCTGTTTTTGTCACCGCCATCAATGTGCCGCCGGAAGTGGAGAAGGCGATGGATGAGCGCGCCAGCATGGGCGCCATCGGCAACATGCAGGCCTACCTCCAGTTCAAAGCCGCGCGCGCCATCGGCGATATCGCCCAAAACCCTGGCTCTGGCGGCTCCGTGGCTGGCCTGGGCGTGAGCCTGGGGGCCGGGTTGGGCCTGGGCGCGAGCATGGCGAATGCCATTGGCGGGTCACTGGGCGGCGGCGTAGGCGCGGGCGGGGCGGGCAGCGCGCCCGCTGCCGGGGGCGGCCCGGCCACGGGCGGCAATGCGCCGGCCGGCGGTGGCGCCGGTCTTGCCGATCAGTTTACGGTGCTGACGGCCATGGTCCAGCAGCAAATTTCCTTGAGCGCCGATGACCGCGCCGCGGCCGCCGGCGGGCTGAGCAACCTGCAAGGTCTGTTGAACTCGGCCACCACCACCATGGATGAGTTTCGCGCCAGCCGGACAAACATCACCAACCGTTTCCCCTGGCTGACCGAGCCGATCAATACCCTGCTCAATTCTCCGGCCGGCCTGCAGGCCTTGGGCCGGATCACAACGCGGTCATTCTAAACCAGTGGTCGCTCTAATCCAGCGGTTGCTCTAATCCAGCGCCTACTCAATGTCGAATACGCCGCGTCTTAACTGGCTTGTTTTTGTCGCTTTCGCCTTGATTTCGGCGGCGGTCTTTGGCGCCGCGATTGCGCTGCCCACCTTCCGCCCGCTGGCCTACGCCCCCGTGCGCGAATTGGTGCTGCCGCCGCCCGCGCCGATTGTGGTGACGCTGCTGTATTCCACTGAGAAGACCGACTGGCTCAACGAGGTAGTGCCCGAGTTCGAGGCCACCAACCCTCAGGTCAATGGGCACCCGGTACAGATCAAGATGAGCGCCACCGGCTCGCGCGAGCTGGTGCTGGCCGTGCTCAACGGCCAGGCCAAGCCCGATTTGATCAGCCCGGCCAGCTCGCTGCAGATCTCCATTTTGCAGGACCAGTCGCCGAATGTTTTTGGCCACTCGGTTGTCAACCCAGCCGATACGGCCAATTGCCGCCCGGTGGTGCGTACGCCGCTGGTGATGGTGGCCTGGAAAGAGCGCGCCGATGTGTTGTGGGGCGCCAATCCGGCCAGCATGTGGCTGAACCTGCACGACGCCGTGGTGGACCCCAATGGCTGGGCTACCTACAAACACCCCGAATGGGGCTATGTAAAGTTTGGTCACACTGATCCCCTGAAGTCGAACAGTGGTTTTCAGGCAATCCTGTTGATGACCTATGCCTATCTGGGCAAGACCTCCGGCCTCACGGAAGGCGACATCCTGTCCAATGCCGATTACCAAAAGTGGTTTCTGCAGTTGGAAAACTCCATCTCCGAGTTCGGCGGCAGCACCGGCACTTACATGAAGGATATGGTGGCGTTTGGCCCCAGCAAATATGACATGATAGCAGTCTACGAATCGGCCGCGATCGGCCAAGCGGCCAACGCCGTCAACCGCTACGGCCAGCTCCAGGTCTATTACCCGCCGGCCACGCTATGGAGCGATCATCCCTTCTGCGTGCTCAACGCCGATTGGGTGCAGCCCGACCACGCCCAGGCTGCCCAAAAGTTTCTCAACTACCTGACCAGCCAGCCGGCGCAGAGCGCGGCCTTGCTCAAATACGGCTTCCGCCCGACTCTGGCCAGCGTCGGCCTGGACACGCCCGGCAGCCCGTACCAACAGTTCGCCGCCAATGGTTTCAAGGTCGATTTGCCGCCCGACGTGGCTGTTCCACCGGGCAGCGTGCTCAATACCCTGCTCGATTTTTGGTCGCGGAATGTCAAGCGCTAGGAGTCATGACATGATCGCCCGCATTGGTAAACTTCTCGGTCTGTGTGTGTGCGCCGCATTCCTGGTAGCGGCTTGTGGATCGGTTCAAGCGCTGGTGCAGCCGCCCAGCGTCGCGGTGACGATCCTATATGGTTCGGAGAAGCAGGCCTGGCTCGACCCGTTGGTCAAGCAGTACAACGCCGCCCAGCACAAGACCGCCGCCGGCAAGCTGATCGTCGTCACCGCCACCGCGCTCGGTTCGGTCGAGTCGGGCGACATGATTATCTCGGGCGCGTCGCAGCCGACGGTTTGGAGCCCGGCCTCCGGGCTATACATCCCGGTGGAGAATGCCGCCTGGCGCAAGACGCACAGCGATGACCTGATCACCGGCTCGCCCGACAAGCTGGTCCTCAGCCCAGTGGTCATTGCCATGTGGCGGCCCATGGCCGAGGCCCTGGGCTGGCCGAATAAGGCTTTAGGCTGGTCCGATATCGCCCAGTTGGCCATTTCGGACAAGGGCTGGGCGCAATTCGGCTATCCCGAGTGGGGGTCATTCAAGTTTGGCCACACCCACCCCAATTACAGCAACAGCGGTCTGGTCTCCGTGGTGGCCGAAGCCTATGCGGCCGCCAACAAGCAGCGCGGCCTGACGGCAGCCGATCTGCAAGATCCCAAGGTCACGACCTTTATGAGCCAGGTGGAAAGCAGCATCATCCACTATGGCACCAGCACGGGTTTCTTTGCCGACCGCATGTTCCAGGGCGGCCCGTCATACCTCAGCGCCGCCGTCATGTATGAGAACCTGATCGCCGCCCAGGAAGACGCCCGTCTGAAGGGCACCAACTCCCAGCTCTCGGTGGTCGCCATCTATCCCAAGGAAGGCACGTTCTGGAGTGATCATCCCTACGCCATACTCAATGCGCCCTGGGTAACCGCCGACCAAAAGGAAGGCGCTAAGGACTTCGAAACCTTCCTGCTGGATAAGCCCCAGCAGCTCGCCGCCATCGCCCTGGGTTTCCGCCCGTCTGATCCCTCGGTGCCGCTGGGCGCCCCGCTGGATGCCGCCCACGGTGTGGATACCGCTCAGCCCAAGACGGTTTTGGAAGTGCCCAGCGCCGATGTAATCTCCGGTGCCCAGGCCTTATGGCGCCAGACTAAGAAGCCGGTGGATGTGACTGTGGTCATGGATATCTCCGGCAGCATGGGCGGCGACAAGATCGCGGCCGCGCGTACCAGCGTGGGCCAGTTTATCACCCTGCTGGACGACAACGACCGCCTGGCCATCAACGTTTTCAACAACAATATTACTCCACTCACCCCGCTCACCACCCTGGGACCCAAGCGCGCTGACCTCAGCCGGCACGTTTCAGCCCTGGTGGAGGGCGGCGGCACGGCCTTGTACGACGCCGTGGCCCAGGCCTATGACGAAATGACGACCAATGGCGATCCCAAGCATATCCGCGCCCTGGTGGTCATGACCGACGGCCAGGATACGGATTCAAGCAGCACACTCGATGAGCTGAAAGCTAAGATCAGCGCCACCAGCGAAGAAGGCGGCAACGCCATCAAGATCTTCACCATTGCCTTTGGCAGCGACGCCGATCAAAGCGTGCTTAAGACCATCGCCACGGCGGCCGGCGGTCAGGAATACGCCGCTGACCCGAAGACGATCAGCCAGACTTATGCCGCCATTGCCACGTTCTTCTAGAACCTGGCCCGCACAACCATGCCGCGACAACGCTCTCCCTGGCTCACCGCCCTCATCAACCCGCTCAACCTGGCCATGCTGGCCCTGGCGCTGGCGGCCGGTCTGTGCGCCGCCTGGTGGCTGCTGCCCCTTGGGCTGCTGCTCTGGGTAGTGATGGTGCTGGCGATTGCCCGCGATCCATCGCTGGTCATCAGCTCAACCATGGACTCGCGCGCCCCGCTGGCGGCCCGTTTTCAGGCCCCGTTTGATCGCATCGAACGGTCGCAGGTGTCGCTGTTTAACGCGCTGGCCGCCGCCGACCCGCGCATCCGGAATGCTTTCCGGCAGGTGCAGGCGGAAACCGACAACCTGGTCAACCAGGCCTATCTGCTGTGCCAGCGCATGTCCGCACTGGAAAATTACCGGCTGGTGACGGCCTCCAGCGGCAATCTGGACGGCGAGCTGATCCGGCTGCAAGGCCAGGTGGCGGCCGCCACCGACGCCGTGGTCAAGCGCGAATATCAGCAGTCCCTGGCGGCCCTGCAAGATCGGGTCACCAAGCTGCATGCCACCGAAACCCAGCTCGACCGGGTGGAGGCGCAGTTGAGCAGCCTGGCCAGCCAGATGGACGCGGCGCTCACTGAGGTGGTCCGCATCCAGTCCCTGGGCCCGGATGTCGCGGCCGGCCACGCCGCTGCCCTGGCCCAAACTCTGCACAAGCAGGCAGATGATCTGGTGGCTTTCCAGAAAGAAGTGGCCACGCCTTAGGCCAGGCACCCCAATTTCGGTGAGAAACCCCAACAACAGGGTCACGACCAGCACGCAATGCCGGTCATGGCCCTGTTTTCAATCTGCTATACTTGCCCCGTCGGGCTGCCGCCATGCCAAATGTGCCCGTCGGAGCCGCCTTGTGCCTGAAGTTGAAGCCATTCTTGCCGCCACGCTCGACGAACTGAAACCCTTGTATCGCGCGGTAAATTTGGCTGAGTGGGCAGACGCGCTCGCCGGCACCCCCGAGAACAACCAGCGCCAACAAGCGGCGCAGGTGGCCTACATGCGCTTTTGGGCCGACCCGCAGCGCCACGCGGCCTTGAAACACCTGCACGCCGCGAACGTTGCTGGTGACGCCCGCCAGGCCCGGCTGCTCAAAGTGTTCTACCTGGAGGCGGCCGAAAACCAGCAGGATGAAGCCGCCATCGATCAGCTCACCGCGCTGGAGGCCGCCGTCCGCGACCAGTATTACAACTTTCGCGGCGAACTGCGCGGCGAGCGGCTGAACGACAATCAATTGGACGATTTGCTGCTGCACAGCGCCGACTCCGGCCTGGTCCAGGCCGCCTGGGAGGCCAGCAAGCAGATTGGCGCGCGGGTGGCCGGCCAGGTGCGCGATATGGCGCGTGTGCGCAATGCCGCCGCGCGCCGCCAGGGCTACCGCGATTATTTTGCGCGCTCGTTGGCGCTCAAGGAAATTGACGAAGCCGAGCTGTTCCGCACATTCGCCGAGCTGGAGGCTGCCACCGCCCAGCCATTCACCCGCCTCAAACAAGAGATCGAACGCGTCCGCGCTAGCCACTTTGGCCTGCCGGTGGCAGCGCTCGGCCCCTGGCACTATGGCGACCGCTTTTTTCAAGCGCCGCCCCCCATGGGCGAGGTCGATTTTGATGCCCTGTGCGCG
The DNA here is from genome assembly GCA_043734225.1 of Anaerolineales bacterium. GTDB lineage: Bacteria > Chloroflexota > Anaerolineae > Anaerolineales > UBA6663 > JAYTFQ01. Next base: position 6,701 of record JAYTFQ010000202.1, read on the forward strand.
GACAGGGACCCGCTGGCGCTGGCCCTGGCGACCTTTGACGGCCTGGGCCTGGAAGTCCGCGACGTGCTCGAGCGCTCCGATCTCTTCCCGCGGCCAGGCAAAAACCAGCACGCCTTTTGCATCGATATCGACCGCGCTGGCGACGTGCGGACGCTCTGCAACCTCGAGCCCACCGAGCGCTCCAACAGCACGCTGCTGCATGAGCTGGGCCACGCTGTCTATGAAAAGTATCTCGGGGACGATCTGCCCTGGGGGCTGCGCGCGCCGCCGCACATGCTCTCCACCGAGGCCATCGCGCTGCTGATGGGCGCGCTGACCAGCAATGAAGAATGGCTGGCGCAGATACTGGGCGTGCCGCCGGCCGAGGCCCAGGTGGTGGCGCGCGCCGGCCGCGCCCAAGAACGCGCGAACCGGCTGCTGTTCACCCGCTGGGTGCTGGTGATGACGAATTTTGAGCGCGCCCTATACGCCGACCCGGACGGCGACCTGGATACGCTCTGGTGGGATTTGGTCGAGCGTTTCCAGGGCCTGCGCCGGCCGGAAGGCCGCCACGCGCCGGATTGGACGGCCAAGATCCATATCGCGCTCTATCCCGTCTATTACCACAGCTACGAGTTGGGCTATCTGGTGACGGCGCAATTGGAGCACACGCTCCGCCAGGTGGCCGGCGGGTTGGTCAACCGGCCCGCCGCCGGGCGCTGGCTGGTGGAGCATTATTTCCGGCCTGGCAATCGTGACGATTGGGCGCGGCACATCTCCGGCGCCACCGGCCAGCCGCTGAGCGTGGCGCATTTTGTGGAGACGCTGGCCGTCTGACGGCGGGCAGCGCTTGTTGGCATGGACCTGCGCGAGCTGACCGATGCCATGCACGCCTTTGTGGCGGCCAAAGGCTGGTACGCCCCAGGCAGTCCACGGCCGCAGACCCCCCGCAACTTGGCGGCTTCCCTGGCTATTGAAGCCGCCGAGGTGCTGGAGCACTTTCAATGGGGCGAGCAGGCCGCTACCCCCGAGCTGGCTGGCGAGCTGGCCGATGTGGGACTGTATTTGCTCCAATTGGCCAGCCTCAGCGGCATAGACCTGGAGCAAGCCATCGTCGACAAATTGCGCTTCAACTACACCCGCACCTGGGATAGCCCACCGGCCGCGCCCGCTTGGCCGGATGGTGAGCCCGAGTGAAAATCCTGGCCATCAGCGACGAGGTCGTCGACTTTATTTACAGCCCGCAGATCAAGCAAAAATACGCGGACGTGGATTTAGTGTTGGGCTGCGGGGATTTGCCCTTTTACTACTTGGAATACATCGTTACTATCCTGGATGTGCCTTTGTACTATGTCCCTGGCAATCACGACCGGCGCGAACAGTATTTGAGTGACGGCCGGGTTGTCTATCGCGCCGAAGGCTGCGAGCGCCTGGACGGCCGCGCCGTCGGTCTGCCGGCCGTCAGCCTGGCCAGCCAGCGCGGACCCCAGGCACAGGCCCTGGCCGCCGCCGCCCCCAGGCTGCTGCTGGCGGGTTTGGGCGGCAGCCTGCGCTATAACCAGGATATTGGGCACCAGCATACGGAAACCGAGATGTATAGCCGCGCGCTGTCCCTGGCGCCGCATCTGGCAGTCAACCGCCTGCGCTATGGCCGCTGTCTGGATATCCTAGTGACGCACGCGCCTCCGCGCGGCATTCATGACCGGGACGATTTGGCGCATACCGGTTTTCAGACGTTTCGCCGTTTCATGGACGTCTTTCAGCCGAGCCTGCTGCTGCACGGACATTCGCACATCTACCGCGGTGATACCATCACCAGCACCCGTTACAAGAACACTCAGGTTATCAACGTCTATCCCTACCGTGTCATTGAGTGGGAGCCGGAGCCCCATGGACGATATCACCCGACTGCGCGCCCGGGCTGACTTTAACAGCGCCCGGGCCAAAGCCATGTTTCGCGAGTTGCTGGCGCTGCTGACCGGACGCCACAATCAACTTCTGGCGTTTGATCAGGTGGCCAGCAAGTTGCGCGTGGGCGGCCCGATTTATCGCGGCGTCAAGACGGTGCGTCTCGATCAGATTGTCGGCACGGTCAATCGCTACCATGACTTTGACCGCGCTTTTTTGCCCACCCAGACCTTTACTGCCGATCGCTGGCAGCGCGTCTCGCGCGCCTGGTATGACGATATCAGCCTGCCGCCGATTCTGCTCTACCAGGTGGGCGACATCTATTTCGTGGTCGACGGGCATCACCGTGTCTCGGTGGCGCGCGAGCAGGGCCAGGAATATATCGATGCCGAGGTGCGCGAATGTCAAGTCAAAGTGCCAGTCACCGTGGACTTGCTGCCGGAAGATCTGGAAGAGTTGGGCGCCAAGGTGGGCTTTCTGGAGCGCACCAACCTCGACCGGCTGCGACCGGCGGCCGAATTGACCTGCACCATCTTGGGCGGCTACGACCGTATGCTCGAGCACATCGCCGTGCATCGTTACTTCATGGGCCTCGACTTCAAGCGCGACGTGTCCGAGAGCGAGGCTGTCGAACACTGGTATGATACGGTCTATCTGCCCGTGGTGCGCGTGATTGCCGACAGCGGCGTGATGGCCGCCTTCCCCAAACGCACCGCGGCCGATTTTTATATGTGGGTGATGGATCACCGCCACTATCTGGTGACCCAGGGCCAGGCCGACCTGGTGGAACCCGGCCGCGCGGCAGAGGAATTTGTGCAGCACTATTTGACCGGAACAATACCGCCCGCGGTCGATGGTCCAACCCGGTGACGGATTGTGACCCCGCCAGCGATATGAGGGCACTCAGTGGCCTGGCCGTTTTCAACGGCTGAACTTACGGCCGGCTTGCGCCGGTATTTCGCCGAGCCCACCCTGCGGGTGACGGCGTTGGTCGAGCAAGCGCTGCCGGTTGCGCTGCGTTCCAGCCGGGGCAGCGTGCGAGGACTGTGTGTCACCTATTCGGCTGGCGCGTCTGCCTCCACCGTCGATTGCGTGGTCAAGGAGCCGGCCGGCGATGTGCGGCCGGGCCTGGCCAATGCCGGCGTGCGCGAGGCCGGCATCTATCGCTCACTGTCCATTCAATTGCCCATGCCGACCCCGGCGCTGATCGCGGCGGACCCGGAAGGGGCCTGGTTAGTGATTGAGGCCGTCGAGGCGGAGGCTGCGCCGGGGCCGTGGACGGCGGAAGAATATTTGCAGGCTCTGGCCCTGCTGGCGGGGCTCCACGAACGTTTTTGGGGGCTGGCCGACGACTTGGGCGCCTATCCATGGCTGGCGCGCCCCCTCACCCTCGACTACGAGATCCACGTCTATGCGGCTGCTCAGGCCCTGGGCGAAATCGTGCGCCAGGAGTGGCCGCCGCTGATCGCTCACTCGCTGCAAACCCTGGGCACCCTGGGCCAGATCATTTCCCAGGCCGAGCAAGTCGTCGCGCCGCTGCGGGCCATGCCCTTCACGCTGCTTCACGGCGATTTTTGGGCCGGCAATGTTGTGCGGGATGAGGACGGCGATCTGGTGGTCTTCGATTGGCAGTTGGCTGGTTTAGGCCCGGGCGTATTGGACCTGGTCGTGTTTTTGCAGACCAGCCAATGGCAGCCGCGCGTCGCCGTCGAGCCGGGCCGCTTTGCCGCGCCGCCCGAGCTGCCGCTGACGCCGGCCAAGCTCATCTCTCGTTATCGGCGCGAGATCGCGCGGCTGCTGGGTCTGCGCTGGTCAGACGCCGAATGGTCGGAGTTGTGGGACCATGCGCTCTTGTGGCGTTTTTTGCAAGAAATGCTGCCCTGGCTGGCGACCGTTTCTCGCCAGGAGTTCGAGGCGCGCGAGCAATTATTCGCCGATGTTTGGCTGGGGCCCGTTCTGACGGCGGCTGACCGCCGGCTCGGGCCATTCCAGATGCCGCAGTAAGCATCAGGGCGCGGCGCGTGGCCCGGCATGACCGGACGTTGCACGCGCTTTGCTCCTCCATACAGGACTTAACCATGCACTTGATTGTGGATGCGCACGAGGATCTGGCCTGGAATGCGCTGACCTTTGGCCGCGATTACACCCGTTCGGCCCTGGATACCCGCCAGGCGGAGGCGAACAGCGCCGCGCCGCAGCGCAACGGCCACACGCTGCTGGGCCTGCCGGATTATCTCAGCGGCCGGGTGGCGGTGATTGGCGCGACGCTATTCGCCTCGCCGGCGCGGTCGGCCTTGGCCTGGGAGACCGAGACTTACCTCACAGCTGATGAGGCTTACCATACCGCCAACCGCCAGCTCGACTACTACCACCGCCTGACCGACGAGCATGAGCAATTTCGGCTGCTGGGCGGCCGGGCCGACCTGGAGGAAGTGTTGGCCAGTTGGGCCGGCGAGGACACGGGCCAACGGCGGGTGGGGCTGGTGCCGCTGATGGAGGGCGCCGATCCCATTCGCGAGCCGCAGGAGGCCGAATTTTGGATGGAGCGCGGCGTGCGCATTGTGGGCCTGGCCTGGGCCGGCACCCGCTACAGCGGCGGCACCGGCGAGCCGGGACCGCTGACACCGGAGGGCCGGCGCCTGCTGGACGTCATGTCTGATCTGGGGCTCATCCTCGATCTGTCGCATGCCTCGGATGAGTCGTTCTTGGAGGCCTTGGACCGCTTTCAGGGGACAGTCATCGTGTCGCACGCCAATGCGCGCGCGCTGTTGAAAGACTTTCCGCGCCCGGAGCGTATGCTGACCGATGAGATGATCGAGCGCGTGGCCGAGGTGGGCGGTGTCATCGGCGTGGTGCCCTTCAATCGCTTCCTGAGCGCGCGCGGGCATCCGGCTGAGGGCAAAGCGGCCGTCAGCCTGGCCGCCGTGCTGGACATGATCGATCACATCTGCCAGGTGACCGGCAGCGCCGCGCACGTGGGCCTGGGCTCGGATTTTGATGGCGGCTTTGGCGTGGAACGCGTGCCGGCCGAGATCGACACGGTGGCCGACCTGCAAAAACTGGACGGATTGTTGCAAGCGCGCGGCTACGCCGACGCCGATGTCGCCGCGATCCTGGGGCAGAACTGGATCGAGGTGCTGCGGCGAGGTTTGCCGGCATGAGCGGCGGCGCGGCGCCCGACCAGCCCCCGCCGCTCCCTGAGCGGCCAAATCTCAGCACCAGCCGTCTGGCGCGCTTTGGCGTGGCCACGGTGGTCTTTGGCTTCTTCGTCTTTCTGATTGGCGTATATCCCGACCTCATCCGGCTCGGGCTGACGCCTGGCATCGGTCTGCTGCAAATTGGCACCTTCTTGTTTGGCATCACCGTCATAACCTTTGGCGCCTACATCTATGCCTATGCCACGCGCCACCGTGCGCTGCCGCGCAGCCTGCGCGAAGACATTGGCCTGCGCCTGATGGCCAGCGGACTGGTGATTGCCTACACCACCGGCTTTGCCGATGTATTGGGTATTGGCAGCAATTTTGGCACCGAGCGCCCGCTCTTGGGTTTGTTTCAAGCCGCCGGTGTCGTCCTGGGGGTGTTCGTCATCGTGGTCGGCATCGTTCTCTATGCCCGCCGTTAGCAACCCGGCCCACCTCCTGCTGTCTGCCTCCTGCTGTCTGCCTTCTGCCTACTGCCCTCTGCCTTTCGCCGGCTGCAGGCGTTATAATCCCGCCTACTCAATCCTCAGCTCTTCAGGAGGCCCGCATTGGAGTCTAGTGCAGACAAATATCTTGTGGCCGTCGTCGGCGCCGGGCCGGCCGGTTTGTTCGCGGCGCGCCAGTTGGCCCTGGCCGGCGCCCATGTGGTGCTGCTCAATCGCGACATCAAGCCAGGCGGGCTGGCCGAATACGGCATCTATCCAGACAAGCACAAAATGAAAGAGGGTCTGCGCAAGCAGTTTCGCCAGTTGCTGGCTCTGCCGCAGATCGAGTATTGGGGCAATGTGACCGTTGGCCAGGGCGCCGACCTGACCCTGGACGATCTGCGCGCTTTCGGTTTTCAGGCCATCTTGGTAACGGTCGGCGCTCAGGGCACCAAGTGGCTCGGGTTGCCCGGTGAAGACCTGCGCGGCGTCTATCACGCCAAAGACCTCGTCTACCACTATAACCAGTTGCCCCCCTACAGCCGGGAAGGCTTCGCCATTGGCCGGCGCGTGGCCATCATCGGGGTCGGCAATGTCATGCTCGACATTTCGCATTGGTTGGTGCGTGACCTGAAGGTGGATGATGTGGTGGCGGTGGCCCGGCGCGGCCCGGCCGAGGTGAAGTTCGATAAGGCCGAGATGGAGTTCGTGGCCGCCAACCTGGATGTGCCCGCGCTGGACGCCGAGTTGGAGCGGGTGCGGGCGCGCATGGAGGCGGTGGGGCAAGACGTGGCCCAGGCGCGCACCTACATTCTCGCCGCACAGCCTGGCGCGGAGCCGTCCATCTCGGCCACCCGCTTTCGACTTGAATTTCTGGGCTCGCCGCACCGGCTGGTGGACGATGGCCAGGGTCGCGTGGCTGGCCTGGAGGTCGAAGATACCACGCTGGTGGCCGCCGGCGATGACACCAAGGCGCGCGGCCTGGGCACGTTCCGCGTCATCCCGGCGGACACGGTCATCTTCGCCATCGGCGACCGGGTGGATGAGACCTTCGGACTGCCGGTGCGCTCCAACGCGTTCGTCAAGGACCCGCAGCCCAAATTTCCGATTGCGGGACTGAGCTACGAAGCGTTCGATCCGGTGGCCAATCAGCCCGTGCCGGGTTTGTTCATGGCCGGTTGGGCGCGCGAGGCCAGCACCGGCCTGGTGGGCGCTGCGCGCAAAGATGGCACCAACGGCGCTCAGGCCGTGTTGGGCTACCTGGCCCAGCAGCCAGCCCTGGCGGGCCCGGATCTGGCTGGTCTGCGCCTGAAGCTGCGCCAGTTGCCCAAGCCGGTGGTAAGCAAAGAGGATTGGGCGCGGCTGGAGAGCGTGGAACAGGCTGAGGCCGCCCGACAGGGTCAGTTGGAGTTCAAATACGGCACGAATGCGGAAATGCTGGCCGCCATGGGGCTGGTGACCGCTGCTTGAGCGGTCGCGGCCGATTTGGGCGGCCTCGCTGTCATGCGCATTCTGACCGTTGATGTGGGCACGGGCACGCAGGACATCTTCCTGTACGATTCTGCCCTTGACCTGGAGAACGGCTACAAACTGGTCATGCCGTCGCCGACGATGATGGTCTACCGCCGGCTGCGGGCGGCCACCCAGCGTCGCGAAGCCGTGTTGCTCACCGGCTACCTGATGGGGGGCGGGCCGAGCCAATGGGCGGCGCGCGACCACGTGGCGGCCGGCTGCCGCCTTTATGCCACGCCCCAGGCCGCGCGCACCTTCAACGACGATCTGGACTACGTCCAGCGCGAAATGGGCGTGCGCCTGGTGAGCGATGACGAAGCCCGCGCGCTTGAGGCGGATGTGGCGCGGCTGGAGCTGAAGGATTTCGACTTGCCGCAAATCGCGCGTGCCTTCGAGGCCTTTGGCGTGCCGCTGCAGGTGGATGGCGCGGCGCTGGCCGTGTTCGACCATGGCGATGCGCCGCCCGGATATTCGGACCGCCAATTCCGATTTGATTATCTGGATGCGCGCTGCCGGGCCGCTGGGCGCGATGGGCCCGCCCTGGACCAGTTGGCCCGCTTTGGGCATCGGGCTGAAGAGGTGCCGCCCAGCATGACCCGCCTCCAATCACTGGGGGCCCAGGCCCGCGCCCAGGGGCTGAATTGCCCGCTGCTGCTGATGGATACAGCGCCGGCCGCGGTGCTGGGCGCCGCGCTCGATCCGCGCGTCAGCGCGGCGCTGCCCGGCGGCGCGCTGGTGGCTAACATCGGCAACTTTCACGCCCTGGTGTTTCGGCTGGGGCCGGCCGGCATCGAGGGCTTGTTTGAGCATCACACCGGCGAGGTCAGCCGCGCCCGGCTCGACACCTTGATTGGCGCGCTGGCCGACTCTACCCTGCGGCATCGCGACGTCTACGACGACATGGGCCATGGCGCGCTGGTCTACGAGCCGCGCCCGCTGGCCGCGCCGTACTTTCTGGCCGTCACCGGGCCGCGCCGTGGCCTGCTAGCTGGGTCCGTTCACCAGCCCTATTTCGCGGTGCCCTATGGTGACATGATGTTGGCTGGCTGTTTTGGGCTGCTGCGGGCCGTGGCGGCCCAATTCCCAGACCTGGCTGGGCCAATCCAGCGCTCACTGGCCGGCTTGGGTGGGCAGGCGCCCTGGGAAGCCGCTTGACGGAATTCGGCCGCAGATCGATAACGTGGGGGTATGGCTAACGTCTGTTTGAGACCTGGTCCAGGGAGCGCGCTATGAAGAATAAGCCGTGGCTTAATCTCGTGGTGGCCGCCGCGATGCTCTCGCTCGCGTGCAGCGCGGTCAGCCGGCTGCCGGGGGCGCCCACCGCTGTCCCCAGCGCCGCGCCGGCCACGGCCGCCTCGGCCGCCGATCGGCAGTTGGCCGTTTTTGATGCCATGTTCGGCGCTGTGCGCGATCAATACATCCACGCCGATTATGGCGGTGTCGATTGGTCGGCTGTCGGCGCGCAGTATCGCAGCCAGGTGGCGGCCGGCGAAACGGATGCGGCCTTCGCTCAAACCATCCATGACCTGCTGTCCAAGCTGCCGGCCGGCGGCGCGATTTATCAAACCCGCGCCGAGCGCCTGGCGCTCGACACCACCACCAGCACCACCTATTTCGGCATAGGCGCGTTTGTGTCGTTTCGCCCCGGTCCCCAGCCGCATGTCGTCATCCTGTCGACCATCAACAACTCGCCCGCGGCCAAGGGTGGCTTGCAGCCGCACGATAGCCTGTTGGCGGTGAATGGCACGCCCTTCACCGCCACCGATGCGGCTGCGCCCACTCAGCGCATTCGCGGCGAGCAGGGCACTACGGTCACCCTGACGGTGCAAACGCCGGGTCAGCCGGCCCGCCAAATGCTCTTGCAGCGCGCGCCGATTACCAACACCGACGCTCTGCGCGGCGGCAACCTGGCCTCGGTGGATGTTGCCTACTACCGGCTGCCGGTGGTGTCCGACTCCAACATGGCCGCCGCCATCGCGCAGGATTTGCTGACCATCAGCCAGACGGCCAAGCTGAAGGGGATTATCCTGGATCTGCGGATTGCCCGCTCTGACGCCAATGGCTGGCCCTTGAGCCAGATGCTGACGCTGTTTACTACCGGCAAACTGGGCGAGTTCTACACGCGCACCGGCACGACCCCGATCGAAGTGACCGGGCAAAACGTGGGCGGCTCGCAAACCCTGCCGCTGGTGGTGTTGGTGGGCAGCGACACGGCTGGCACGCCGGAAATCTTCGCGGCCGCGCTCCAGGCGGCGCATCGCGCCGTGGTCGTGGGCATGCCCACACACGGCGCCGTGCTGGGTTTCAGCGACCTGGCCCTGCCGGATGGTTCGCGGCTGACCCTGGCCACCTCGTCATTCCGAACCAGCGCGAATGTGGATATGGCTACGAGCGGCGCAAAGCCCGATCACCTCATCGATGCCGATTGGGACAGCTATACCCTCGACAATGACCCGATCCTGGCGGAAGCCTTTACGCTGTTGCCGGTCAATTGATGTTGCCGCTGAGCGCCTGTCAAGTCAAATGATAATGTCACCGGAGAGCCATCGTTCGCTCAAATGATAATGTCACTGGGATAGCCGGCTCCTTTGGGCTAAAAAGATGTGATA
>JAYTFQ010000203.1:0-1894 GCA_043734225.1 Anaerolineales bacterium
TATCGAGCCGAGCCGCCGATTTCAGCGCCGGCTCGGCTCGATACGACTTTTTCCAAAATTTCCCCTCGAAATTCATTGGCTGGCCTATGCGCCCGAGCAGATACAAGTTTTCATTGATCTCGCTGGCGAGCCTGAGCAGATACCCGTGGAGACTGAGATGACTCAAACACGACCGCTGGCGCGCATCGGGGTATTTGGCATCGGCCTGGCCGCCTATTGGCCGCAGTTCGAGGGGCTGAAGGCGCGCCTGGAAGGCTATCAGCAGGCTGTGGAAGCGCGCTTGGCCGAGTATGGCGCCGAGGTAATTTCGGCCGGCCTGGTGGATAGCGCTCCGGCCGCGCTGGCGGCGGGCGACCGGTTCGCCGGCGCCAGCGTCGATCTGCTGGTGTGCTACGCGGCCACCTATGCCACCTCGTCGCAGGTGCTGCCCATCGTGCAGCGCAGCCGCCGGCCGGTGCTGGTGCTCAACCTGCAGCCAGTGGCCCAGCTCGACTATGAGCACGTGGACACCGGCGAGTGGCTGGCCAACTGCTCGGCTTGCTGCGTGCCGGAGATCGCCAACGCCTTCACCCGCGCCCGCATCCCGTTCCAGGTGGTCTCGGGCCAGCTCCGCGACGACCCGCGCGCCTGGGGTCTGATCGCCGAATGGATCCGGGCCGCGGCGGTCGTGCGCGCGCTCAGCTACAGCCGGCTGGGCTTTTTGGGCCACACCTACCCCGGCATGCTGGACATGTACTCCGACTTCACCATGCACCAGGCGCAGTTGGGGACGCATGTGGAAGTGCTGGAGATGGACGACCTGGCGGCGCGCGTGGCGGCCGTGACCGAATTCCAGGCGCGCGCCAAGCAGGCGGAGATCCTGAGCCAGTTTGAGCTGGCGGCGCCGGGCAGCGACAAAATTTCGGCGCCGATCACGCCTGAGGCGATGGACTGGACCGCCCGCGTGGCCTGCGGACTGGACCAACTGGTGGCGGATTTCGACCTGAACGGGCTGACCTATTACTATCGCGGCCTGGCCGGCAACGAGTTTGAGGCGCTGGGCGCGGCGCTGATCGTGGGCAACTCGCTGCTGACGGCGCGCGGCATCCCCTGCAGCGGCGAGGGCGACCTGAAGACCTGCGTCTCAATGCTGATCATGGACCGGTTGGGCGCGGGCGGCTCGTACACCGAGTTTTACGCCATGGACTTCGTGGACGGCATCGTGCTGATGGGCCATGACGGGCCGGGCCATGTGGCCATCAGCGACCGCAAGCCCACCCTGCGCGGGCTGAGCGTGTATCACGGCAAGCGCGGCGCCGGCATCTCGGTCCAGTTCCAGGTGCGCCCCGGCCCCATCACCATCCTGGGCACCACCCAAACAGCCGAGGGGCAATTGAAATTCGTGCTGGCCGAGGGCGCGGCCGAGCCCGGCCCGACCATGCAGATCGGCAACACCAATTCGCGGCTGCGCTTCAGCCTGCCGCCGGCTGAGTTCATGGACGCCTGGTGCGCGCATGGGCCCACCCATCACGTGGCGCTGGGCCTCGGCCACCAGCGGGCGGCCATCGCCAAGGTGGCGCGGCTGCTGGGGCTGGAGTGCGCCGTCGTTTAGCCGTATGGCCATTGGCACCGTTTATCCACCGGAATGGCGCTGGCTGGTTGACGAACAAACCAGCCGGCGCGTGCGGCAGCTCACCGCGGTCGGCAGCAACTATCAGCTGTATTTTTATAACCCCTCGGTGACGCCGGATGGCGGCAGCCTGGTGTTTTACTCCGACCGCGGCGGGCTGAGCAACCTGTTTCGGTTGGATCTGAATAGCGGCGAGATCGTGCAGCTCACCGACGCCATGCCGCAGCGGGCGGCCTATTGGCCGTTCACGCCGCCCATCCGGGGCGCGGGCGCCTGCCTGGCCGC
>JAYTFQ010000204.1:0-5005 GCA_043734225.1 Anaerolineales bacterium
CAGCTTTTTTCTCATGTGCGGATTGGTGCTCGTCAGCCCGCTGCTGCTGCGAGGCATCCAATATGCCGTTTTCCGCTCCAACGCCAGCGACGCCTTCTTGTATATGTCCCTGGCAGAAAGCTTGCGGACCGCCACTTGGAATACGCTGCTGCAAGGCACAGCGTTTACTCGGGCCAACCTGGACGGCATCACACGCCTGGCCCAAGTCACGCCCACGGCCTTGTTCACGGCGCGCTTTATTGGCGTGCCCTTTCTCTTGAACAAAATGGTGATCCTGGCCTGGGCGGCCGAGATCGCCGGCACAACCATTCCCAATATTTATCTGGCGCACCATCTGCTGGCGCTTGGGGTGATGCTCCCGCTTTGCTTTTTGCTGGGCGAATGGCTGCATTTCCCGCGCTGGCTGGTGTTTGCCGGCAGTGGCGCAATTGTATTGGGCTTTTGGGCCCGCTTCGTTATTGAAACAGACGCTGGTTATGAAATCAGCGTACTGCCGATGACCCTATTGTTCGTGGTCGGCTGGGTGCAGCTTGAGCAGTCTCGCGCGGCAGCGTTTTCACGTGAACGGCTGCTGATGGCTGTGGCCGCCGCGGCAATTGCCGCGCTGTACATCCCAATAGCGCTGGTCGCTGTGCTGGCCGTGCTCCTGTATTATGGGCTGGGGTTGTTTCAACGGACCCTGCCAGTTGCCGCTGTCGGCCGGCACCTCGTCACGGCCGGCCTGGTCCTTGTGATCCTGGGGCTCTCAGGTCAATTGGACTTTCTAGTACGCGGTTGGCTGGATCTGGCCAGCCGCGCACAAGCCGAGCGTGTTTTTCCGCCGCTCGTCTTGAATCTCATTCGGGCTGAAGGGCCAGCTGCGCTGTGGGGACTGCCGCCCTCGCTTTTGTGGGGCAACCGGTCGCTGTGGATCCGGGCGCCGCTCAATCTCTTGGCCTCTGGGCTGGGGCTGCTATTTACATTGGCACTCGCCGCTGGAGCAGTCATGGTCGGGCGCAAGTCCGTTGCTCCGGCCGAGCGCATCACGTTTGCCGTGCTGGCCGCCGGTCTGTTGGTGGCCTTGGGGGAGCTGGCGCTGGACAACAGTCGCTCAGCGGGCAAAGCGCTGACTTATGTCTATCCTTTCCTCACATTCGGTTTGTTAGTGACCCTGGGTTTGCTCAATTTCTATTTAGCGCCTTCCGGCCGGGCCCTGGCCAAAATCGTCGTCGGCGGCTGGCTCATCGCCACCTGCCTGGGCGGCACCTATTTGGTGCTGCGCCGCACACCAGACTTTATCGGACCAACCGATAAGACCGAGCAGTTCGATGTGCGGCCTATCACCGCTTACTTAGATCGAGCCGCGCCAGGACTGCTGCTGGTAGACATACCACGCGATACCACCTGGATGTTTGCTTACTACAACGAATTTGCGTTTGGCCGTTACCCGGCCTATTTTCAGAGCGGACTGGTGATCGACAACGGTGTCCAGTATCAAAACCTTTGGCTCCAAACGCTGACACGCGCGCCCGACTATGCGGTGGTCGCCAAGAGTCGCGACTATATTGGCGCCGAACATCTCGGGACCCTGGTGGCGGAAACACGGGATTTGGCGCTGTATAAGATCGACAGCACTGATTTGCAGGCCTTCCAGGATCGTGAGGCGCTTGAACGCCAACAAGAGTCGGCGCTGGCGCAATTCCCCAGCCTGATACACTGATATGAATGCCATCGGCAAACCCTGGAACCTTTCAATTGTCATTCCGGTCTACCGAGCCGCTGAGACCCTGCCGGCGCTGGTCGCCCAACTGTGCCAGGCTTTGCCGGAGATTGCCCGCGAGTACGAGATCATCCTGGTGAACGATGGCAGCCCCGACAATAGCTGGGAAGTCATCTGTCAGTTGGCGCGCGAGTTTAAGGCCGTGCGCGGCATTGATCTCATGCGGAATTACGGGCAGCACAGCGCCTTGTTGGCCGGCATCCGCGCCGCCCGCTTCGCGGTCACGGTCACCATGGACGACGATCTGCAGCACCCGCCGTCCGAAATCCCCACGCTTCTGCAGCCCTTGACGGCTGGCTACGACGTGGTTTATGGCACACCCGAGAGCGAACAACATGGCCTATGGCGCGACCTGGCATCGCAATTGACCAAAATTGTTTTGCAGGGCGCCATGGGGGCTGACACAGCGCGGCGCGTCAGCGCCTTTCGCGCGCTGTTGACGCCCGTTCGCGACGCGTTTCAAAATTACCATGGGCACTATGTGTCGATTGACGTGCTGCTCACCTGGGGCAGCAATCGGTTTACCTCCGTGTCCGTGCGCCACCAGCCGCGGCTGGCCGGCCGTTCGAACTACAACTTTCGCAAGCTGGTGACGCACGCGCTGAACATGATGACCGGCTTCAGCACCCTGCCCCTGCAGGTGGCCAGCCTGATCGGCTTTGCTTTCACGCTGCTGGGCGTGCTCACGCTTGTTTACGTCATCGGACGCTATCTAATCCAAGGCGGCAGCGTACCCGGCTTTCCATTTTTGGCTTCCACCATAGCGTTGTTTTCGGGTGCGCAATTGTTCGCACTGGGGATTATGGGCGAATATCTGGCCCGCATGCATTACGGTATCATGCAGAAGCCGCCGTACGTCATTCGCTCGCATGAAGACTTGCCTTAATCCCAGCCGATGTCAACCTTGATTGAGTCAACGCCGGGCAGCCCGGCCTCTCACCCGGCAGCTCCTGAAAGTGAAACGGTGTGCGAGCGGCTCCCGTGGGACTCGGAATTTTTCGGCCTGCCAATTGCGCGCGTCGTCCGCCGCCAGCTTGACCGGCAAACGGGCGCGCAAATTGAGGCCTGGTGCCGCCAGCAGCAGATCGATTGCCTTTACTTTCTGGCTGACGCGTCGGATACAGCCAGTGTGCGCGCGGCGGAAGCCCACGGGTTTCGGCTGGTGGATATCCGCCTGACCATGAGCCGCCAACTGGAAATGTCAGGCGCCCGGCAAACGCCAGGCCACCTTTTGGTGGCGCCGGCCACGGCCGCCGATGTACCCGCGCTGAGGGCGATTGCCCATCTAAGCCATGGGGCCACACGATTCTACGCGGACCCGAACTTTGACCGCGACAAGTGCGACAGCTTGTATGCGACCTGGATCGAGAAGAGCTGCGCCGGCTATGCCGATGCCGTATTGGTCGCCAAGCTGCGGGGTCAGGTGGCCGGATATTTCTCTTGCCACCGGCTCAATGATAAACAGGGGAAAATCGGCCTGGTGGGGGTGGACGCCGCCGCGCGCGGCCAACACATCGGCTCAAGCTTGCTAGAAGCCGGGCTGCGCTGGTTTTGGGAACAGGGCGTGCGCCAGATCGAGGTCGTGACCCAGGGCAGCAATCTGCCGGCGCAGCGCCTGTATCAGAAAGCCGGTTTTCTCACCGAGCAGGTGCAGCTTTGGTATCATCGCTGGTTTCGTTTGCCGGCTGCTGCGAAGGAAATTACTTGAGCCCTTATCGCATTCCATTCAACAAACCCTCCCTGGCCGGCAGCGAGATGCAGTATATGGCCGAAGCCGTCGGACGCGGGCAACTCTCGGGCGACGGGCACTTTACGCGGCAATGCCACGCCCTGCTCGAGGCCAGTTTGGGCGTTGATCGTGCGCTGCTTACGACTTCCTGCACCCACGCGCTGGACATGGCCGGCCTCTTGCTAGACATTCAAGCCGGCGACGAAGTCATTGTCCCGGCGTTTACGTTTGTCTCCAGCATTAATGCCTTTGTGCTTCGCGGCGCGCGGCCGGTCTTTTGCGACGTGCGGCCGGACACCTTGAACCTGGATGAGCTTCTGCTTGAGCGGCTGATCACGCCGCGCACCAAGGCCATTGTGCTGGTACATTATGCCGGCGTCGCCTGCGAGATGGACGCGATTATCCAAATCGCGGATCGCCATGGCCTGCCGATCGTCGAAGACAACGCCCACGGCTTGTTCGCCAAGTACCGCGGCCGATTCTTAGGAACGTTTGGCAGCCTGGCCACCCAGAGCTTTCACGAAACCAAGAATTTCACCTGCGGTGAAGGCGGCGCGCTTCTGATCAATGATCCGCGGCTCATTGAGCGGGCCGAGATCATTCGCGAAAAGGGCACCAACCGCAGCCGGTTTTTTCGAGGCCAGGTCGATAAATACACCTGGGTCGATGTCGGCTCAAGCTATTTGCCTTCGGAATTGTTGGCGGCATTCCTGTACGCGCAATTAGAGGCGCGCGAGCAAATTCAGGCAGCCAGACAACAGATCTGGACGAACTATCACCACAGCCTGCAGGGCTGGGCCGAGGCGCGCTCGGTCTGCCTGCCGATCGTCCCCCCCTACTGCGAACAGCCCTATCACATGTTTTACCTGCTCTTGCCCTCGCTGGTCGAACGGACGCAGTTAATCGAACACTTGAAGGCGCAGGGTATCCTGAGCGTCTTTCACTACCTGCCGCTGCATCTTTCGGAAATGGGGCAAAAATATGGCGGGCAAGTTGGCGATTGCCCTGTGACCGAGGACATCAGTGATCGGCTGCTGCGCCTGCCGTTTTACAATAGTCTGAGCCAGGCTGAGCAAAACGAAGTGATCGCGGCCGTTCTCTCCTTCAACGGCTAAACGCTCACACTGCCGGTGCTCATATGACTGAAAATCCGTCTATCGTTGCCCTCATTCCAGCGCGCTCCGGCTCCAAGCGCTTGCCGCACAAGAATGTCCGCCGGCTGGCCGGGCATCCGGTCCTGGCCTATTCCGTTGCCGCTGCCCAGCAGAGTCAGGTTTTTGACGCCATTGTCGTCTCAACTGACTCGGACGCCTATGCCGACGTGGCCCGGCACTACGGCGCGGAAGTTCCCTTCATGCGGCCAGCCGAATTTGCCGGCGATCTGTCGCCCGATATCGATTGGGTGGCCGATACGCTTGAAAAGCTGCGCGCCGCCGGGCGGACCTACGATTGTTTCAGCATCCTGCGGCCCACCAGTCCCTTTCGCACGGGTGAAACCATCCAGCGGGCCTGGCAAA
>JAYTFQ010000205.1:0-9686 GCA_043734225.1 Anaerolineales bacterium
GTGGTGGGGCGTTCACTTGAACGCCCCACCACGCCTTATCATTTCGAAAATTAATCAATAACGCAGAGAGCCACCCGTAAAGGTGGCTCTCGCGATAAGTCCGTCCCGCCATGCCGTTAGTTGCAAAGTTTTTGAACCCGCTTTCGCAGGGTGGGAACCGCCCGGAAGGGTTTGCCTTGGCAGAGCCTAACGCATTCCCTTCGTGAGATAAGTCCCCGTTTACAGAGTATTGGCTCAAAACGTAAGAGCAACCTCACGCGCACGGCAGGAACAGGCCCGGTATACCACAACGCCCCCGCTACGGCACACTGAACTTCGGGGGTTATGCCGCCTCCACCACCTGAATGTGCAGGTCCTTAAGCTGCTGCGGCTCGGCCGGCGACGGCGCGCCGGCCATCACGTCCAGCGCCTGCTGGTTCTTCGGAAAAGCCATCACTTCGCGGATGTTTTGCTCGCCGGCCAGGATCATGGTCAGTCGGTCGATGCCGGGTGCGATGCCGCCATGCGGCGGCACGCCGTATTCAAACGCTTCTAGCATGTGGCCAAAGCGGTCGCGCGCCACGTCCGGGTCCAGGCCGATCAGCTTGAAAACCTTCTCCTGCAGGTCACGCCGGTGAATGCGGATTGATCCGCCGCCGACCTCGTAGTTGTTCAGCACCAGGTCGTACTGCTGGCCGCGCGCGCGGCCCGGATCGGTGTCGAGCAGATGCTCGTCCTCTTCCATCGGGGCGGTGAACAGGTGGTGGCTCGGGTCCCAGCGCTTGTCCGCCTCGGACCAGGTGACGTAGGGAAAGTCGATCACCCAGCAGAAGCCCAGCACGCTGTCGTCGCGCAGCTTGAGCCGGTCGGCGATCTCCACCCGCAAGCGGGCCAGCGCTTCGTACACCACCGCCGGCTGATCGGCCACGAACAGAAGCAAGTCGCCCGGCGCGGCATCCAGGCGCTGCAGCAGCTCGGCCAGCACCTCGGCAGGCAGGAACTTGGCAAAGGTCGAGCGGTGCTCGCCAGACGGCTCCACGGCGATGTAAGCCAGGCCCTTGGCGCCAAAGCCCTTCACAAACTCGGTCAGCTCGTCGATCTGCTTGCGGGTATAGCCCGCCAGGCCCGTGGCGTTGATCCCGCGCACATGCCCGCCGCGCGTCACGGTATCGGCGAACACCTTGAAGCCGGTCTTGGGCGCCAGGTCGGTAATGTCCTTCAGCTCCAGTCCAAAGCGGATATCCGGGCTGTCTTTGCCGAAGCGATCCATGGCCGCCTGGTATTTCAGGCGCGGCCAAGGCTTGCTCTGGATGTGCTTTTCCGGCACCAGCGTTTCCACCATGCTGGTGAACATGCCTTCGATCAGGCTCATAATGTCTTCGCGGTTGACAAACGACATCTCCAGGTCGAGCTGAGTGAACTCGGGCTGGCGGTCGCCGCGCTGGTCCTCGTCGCGGAAGCAGCGCGCAATCTGAAAATAGCGCTCCATGCCGGCCACCATCAGCAGCTGCTTGAGCTGCTGCGGCGACTGCGGCAGCGCGTAGAATTGGCCGGGGTGCACGCGCGACGGCACCAGGTAGTCGCGCGCGCCCTCCGGCGTGGTCTTAAACAGGATGGGCGTCTCGATCTCGATAAAGCGCTGCGCATCGAGCTGGGCGCGAATGAACTTGATGACCTCGTAGCGCAGCGTCAGGTTGCGGCGCATGCGCTCGCGGCGGAGATCGAGATAGCGATACTTGAGCCGGACGTTTTCGTCCACTGCCTGTTCCTCGTTGATCAGGAACGGCGGCACCTTGGAGGCGTTCAGCACTTCCAGCGACTGCACTTCCACTTCCACCGCGCCGGTATCCAGTTTGGGGTTTTCCTTGCCCGGCAGGCGCGCGCGCACCACGCCGCTCACCTTGAGCACGAATTCGTTGCGCACGTGGCTGGCGTTCTCGTGCGCCGCCGGCGAGAGCTCGGGGTTGGTCACCAGTTGGGTCAGGCCCCAGCGGTCGCGCAGGTCGAGGAAGATCAGGCCGCCGTGGTCGCGGCGCGCGTTGACCCAGCCCGCCAGCGTGACGGTCTGGCCGATGTGTTCGGGGCGTAATTGGCCGCAGGTATGGGTCTTGTACATGGCAGTTTAGCTCCTCGCAGTGCCGAAAACCGGCACAAAAAAAACCGCCCGGCGCATTTGCGCGGGCGGCAGTCGGCAACAGCAATCTGCTAAAAATCAGCAGGCGTGTCGGCGCGCCCGGCGAAGGTTATGATTCATATCGCTGGGATTGCGGTTCGCGCCCGAGACAGACATCTGACAATGGTACAACACCAAGCGAGTATATCACGGTTTTGGGCTTTGTGAACGATTTGACGCAGGAATTTTCTGCCGTAAAATCCCCGCCGAATAAGAACCGTCACCCGTTGGGGTGCGACCCACCCCGCCCAATTGACACAGGAGACCCACCATGACCGTACCCGCCCAGCACGCCTATCCCGCTGCCGCCACCAATAAGACCTGGCAAGCTAAAAAGAGCACCGGCGACAAAATATTGACCTCGACCGGCCTGGGGCCGAAGTTGACCGATGCTGAAGCCAAGTGGAAACTGATTAAATGGGACGACATGGACCTGAGCAAACAAACGGTCTCCACCGTGGCCGGGGCTGAGGCCGCCCTGCGCAAAGCCGAGACCGCGCATCACATTGTTGAGACAACCGTGGACAAGGCGCTGCGCGACGCGGCGGCCGAGGCCCAGGTGGCGGTGCACAACAAGAAGCTGTCGTCGACGACCCAGAAGGCCGCGCAGGCCGCTTATGACGCCTTGATCGACGCCAAGGACATTCTGGACAAGATCAGCCTGCAAGAATTTCATCTGAAAGTCGCGGCGCTGACGCAACCCATCAAGGTGGCTAACATTGTGGTGTACAGCGCCCGCACGGTCGTCGCCCGGGCCGACTCCGCTGCCTGGGATCGCGCGGCCAAGAAGCTGACCACGCGCGGCATGAAGTGGGAGAAGGGGCAAGCCGCCACCGCCTACGCCGGCAAAGTTCTGACGGTTTCGGGCCAGGTTGAAGGCAACCGAGACGCCGAAGGCATCAGCAAAGTGTTCAAGAACGACATGAAATTGGACGGCGGCCACACCGACGTGTTCGTTAACGCCCATTAGCTTGGGCTGCCCGCCATTGCACTGCAAGTGAAACGCCGCCCGCGCGGCGTTTTCATTTATAACGCGCCGCCGGCCACACCGCCTCGAATTGACATTCCCGCCCGCGCACCTATACTCTCGGCCAGCATGTCCCCAGACGTCCGAGAAGCAGGCATGACCGAAGCTGAAATCCCGTTGCTGGCCGACCGGCCGGCGGTTACCGTCGATGTGGTCATCTTCAGCGTGCGCGCGCATGCGCTGCGCGTTCTGCTCGTGCACCGCACCGAGGCGCCCTTCCGCGGCCGCTGGTCGCTGCCCGGCGGGTTCGGGCGCCCGAACGAGTCGCTGGACGACGCCGCTCGCCGCCAACTCCAAGAAGAAACCGACGTCCATGACGTTTATCTGGAACAGCTCTATACGTTTGGGGCGCCGCGCCGCGACCCGCGCGGCCGGGTGATCAGCGTGGCCTATTTTGCGCTGGTGGCGGCCGACGTGAGCGCTCAGGCCACCGGCCCGGGCGTGGAGGTGAGCTGGCACCCGGTAACCGAGCCGCCCGAGCTGGCCTTTGACCACAACGAGATTGTGCGTTACGCGCTGCAGCGCTTGCGCTACAAGCTGGAATACACCTCGGTCGGCTTCGAGCTGCTGCCCAATGAGTTTACGCTGACCGAATTGCAGTCCGCTTATGAGATTGTGCTGGGCGAGCAGTTGGACAAGCGCAACTTCAGGCGCCGGATCATTGAAGCCGGCATTCTGACCGAAACCAGCCGCTACCGCGCCAGCGACGGCCAGGGCCGCCCGGCCCGGCTGTATCGCTACAAGAAAAACGCCGTCACCGAGGTCAAGGCGCGGCGGCTTTTCCCCTAGCGCTAAAACGAAAACAGGCTCTGCATCTTCATCAGCAGCGGCATGTCGCCTTTGACTTTAATCTTGCCCTGCATAAAGGCCGCCATGGGCTTCAGCTCGCCGTTGATGAGGGCCAGATAGTCTTTGGCCGAGCCGGCCAGGCTCAACGTGGGCGACGTGGCCGGGCCAGGCGCCACGGTCAGCGCGCCGTCGGCAATGATGGCATGCCACTGCCCGCCGCCCTCCCCGCTCAGGTCGAACTGAATGACGGCGCGCATACCGGCCGCCTGCTCCGGCAGGAAGTGGGCGGGCATGGCATCGATGACTTCTTGAACACTGTTGGCACGCGGCATGGGGCAGCTCCTAACCACTCAGAATAGCTTATTGTACCAGCACGGGCATGGTATAATCGCGCCCAATCGCATATTGACGCACTCGGAAGTGTATCGAGAAGAGTAGGCGGCCCGGCGCTGATAGAGACGGCGGGCCTCGGCTGAAAGCCCCCCCAGCCCATGCCGCCGAACGTCCCTCGAGAGTCCGCCGCAGAACGGCCGCCGGCCCCTAGCAGGCCGGCGCCCAGTAGAGCGGCGCGGGTTCGCCCGATATAGCTAACCAAGGGCCCTACCACGGCAGGGAACTGAGGTGGAACCACGGAAGCGGCGCGCGCCCTTTCGCCCTCATTGGCGAAAGGGCCGTTTTGTTGTTAGGGAAGGTGTGAAGCTATGCCGTCTAAAGAGCGATTGCCCGATGTGTCGCATGTGCTGGCAGTAGCCAGCGGCAAAGGCGGGGTCGGCAAGACCACGGTCACCGTCAACCTGGCGCTGGCCCTGCACGCGCTGGGCGCGCGCGTGGGCATCTTTGATGCGGATATCTTCGGCCCGAACGTGCCCCTGATGCTCGGCGTGCACCGCCGCAAGGCCGGGCAAGGCTTTGTGCCGGTGGCCCGCCGCAAGGGCGCCGAGCCGTATATCCAGCCGCTGGAGCGCTTTGGACTCAAGATCATGTCGATGGGGCTGATCGTGGCGGAAGATCAGGTGATCAACCCCATGGCGGAAGTGGCCGGGCAGGTGGTGGTGGAGACCGTGCGCAGCGTGCGCTGGGACAACCTGGACTATCTGCTACTCGATCTGCCGCCCTCAGCCGGCCAGCCGCAGCAGGGCCTGCTGGAAAACCTGGCGCTAGATGGCGTGCTGCTGGTGACCACGCCCCAGGATCTGTCCTTGCTCGACTCGGCGCGCTCGTTATTGCGCTACGCGCAGGCCGGTGTGCCGATCCTGGGGCTGGTGGAAAACATGAGCTACTTCATCTGTCCTGGCTGCGGCGAGCGGCACGAGATCTTCCAGCACTCGGCCCAGTGGCGACCCGAGGCGCTGCAAGATGTGCCGGTGCTGGGCCGCATCCCGCTGGCCGCCGATATCTCGCGCGGCATTGACCGCACCCACCCGCTGATGGCGGCAGTAGAGCCGGATGGCACACTGCCTGGCAGCGCGACAGCTGCCGGCGACAGCGCCCAGGTGGAGGCGTTTATGGGCATCGCGCGCGCGGTGCGCGATCGATTCAGCCCGGCCGAAAATTCGGCTGGCCGGCACTCGGGCGAACACCTGTGAGGCACACTGATGACTAAGGCCCGCCGATCCGCTCTCGTTGTGTCCGGCCTGGCCGGCCTGCTGCTGCTGGCCGCGTGCGGCAGCCCCACGCCCACTAGCGCCCCCCACCCCACCGCGCCGCCGCTGGCGCCCACGCCCACGGTCGGCGCGGTGCCTACCACGGCGCTGTCCGCCGCCGAATTCACCTGGTCGGTGGAGATTGTGCAGAACAGCCAGACGCTGACGGCCACCACTGACTCGATCGCCCTGGCGCGCGCGCCGTTTACCATCCGGGTGAGCATGCCGCAGCCATTGCCGGTGAAGCTGAACGCGTTGAATACTGACGCCAACTTCAAGGCCCTCCAACCGGGCTTTGTGCTGGCCGACAACTGCACGGTGGCCCTGTGCACCGGCATGGATGTGGCTGAAGACCGGCTCAATCCAGAGAAGGACCTGTTTGTGGACCCGCAGCTGACCCACTATCTGTACTACCAGGGACCGCAGGACCATCGCTGGAGCCGCGCCGACATCACCGCCACCGGCGCGACGCTGGAGCGCGACGTGCTGACGCTCAATACCAAGCCGATCGCGCAGTACCAGGACCCGGCCCTGTATTTGCTGTTCTTTGTCAACTACACCAACCCCGGCCAAATCGATCCCGGCGAGCTCAAGAAAATTACGCTCGCATTCAAATAAGGAGCTGCCCGGTGCCTGAATCCAACTTGCCCAAGGCCTATGACTTCGCCGCCACCGAGCGGCAGCTGTACGCGTGGTGGGAAGCGAACGGCTGGTTCGCGCCGCGCAACGACCCCAACCAGCCGGGCTTCGATCCCAGCCGCAAGCCGTTTGTCATCGCCATCCCCCCGCCCAACGTCACCGGCGAGCTGCACCTGGGGCATGCCATGTTCGTGTCGCTGCAAGACCTGATGACGCGCTACCACCGCATGCGCGGCGATCCCACGCTGTGGATACCCGGCTCGGACCACGCCGGAATTGCCGTGCAGCTTCAGGTGGAGAAAGACCTTCTGCGCACCGAGGAAGTTACGCGCGAGGAGCTGGGGCGCGAGGCATTTGTGGCGCGCACCTGGGAGTGGAAGCGCAAATACGGCACCATCATCTATGACCAACTGCGCCGGCTGGGGGCCTCGGTCGATTGGAGCCACGAGCGCTTTACGCTCGACGACAACATGAGCCTGGCGGTGCGCGAGGCCTTCGTGCGCCTGTATGACAAGGGACTGATCTATCGCGGCCCGCGCCTGATCAATTGGAGCCCCGGCCTAAAGACCGCCGTCTCCGACCTGGAAGTGGAATACTCCGAAGAGCCTGGCACGCTGTATTACTTCCGCTACCCGCTGGCCGGCTCGGACGAGTTTATCCCGGTGGCCACCACCCGGCCGGAAACCCTGCTGGGCGATACCGCCGTGGCGGTGCACCCGGACGATGACCGCTACAAACATCTGATTGGGCGCGCGGCGCTGGTGCCGCTGCTCAACCGCGAGATACCCGTGATTGCCGACGAAGCGGTCAGCCGTGAGTTCGGCACCGGCGCGGTCAAGATCACCCCCGGCCACGACCCGGCCGACTACGAAATTGGGGCGCGCCACAACCTGCCGATTATCTCCATGCTCGACCGCGAAGCGCGCGTGACCGAAGCCGGCGGCCCTTACCAGCGCCTGGACCGCTTTGAGGCCCGTAAACGCGTGTGGGCCGACATGCATACGGCCGGCCTGGCCATCAAGACCGAGGCCCACACATTGAACGTGCCGCGCTCGCAGCGCGGCGGCGAGATCATCGAGCCGATGATCTCCACCCAGTGGTTCGTGACCGTGCGCCCGCTGGCCGACGCCGCCGCCGCCGCCGTGCGCGATGGCCGCATCCGCATCGTGCCGCAGCACTTCGAGAAGGTGTACTTCAACTGGATGGACGCGGAGCGCATCAAGGACTGGTGCATCAGCCGCCAGTTGTGGTGGGGCCACCGCATCCCAATCTGGTATTGCCCCAACGGCCACATGACCACCGGCCGCGCCGACCCCGCCGCCTGCGGCACCTGCGGCAGCACGCAGTTGGAGCAGGACCCGGACGTGCTGGATACCTGGTTCTCATCCGGCCTGTGGCCCTTTTCCACCCTGGGCTGGCCGGAGCCGAACGCGGATCTGAGCTATTTCTATCCCACCAGCGTGCTGGAGACCGGCTACGACATCCTGTTCTTTTGGGTGGCGCGCATGGTCATGCTCGGGCTGGAGTTCACCGGCCAGGCGCCGTTCCACACCATCTATCTGCACGGCCTGGTGCGCGACGGCGAGGGCCGCAAAATGTCCAAGACCCTCGGCAACGTGATCGACCCGCGCGAGGTGATGGACGACTTTGGCACCGACGCGCTGCGCTTTACGCTGCTCACCGCCGGCACGCCCGGCAACGATCTCAATCTGAGCCTGGAGCGGGTGGAATCGAACCGAAATTTCGCCAACAAGATTTGGAACAGCGCGCGCTTTGTCATCTCAAACGTGACCGGCGAATTCACCCCCTTCACCGGCGACAGCAGCGGTCTGGGCCTGCCCGAACGCTGGATCCTGGCCCGGCTGAACCAGACCGTGGCCGATGTGACCCGGCTGATCGACGCCTACGAATTTGGTCAGGCCGGCACGCTGGCCAACGAGTTTCTGCGGGGCGACTTCGCCGACTGGTACATCGAAGCCGCCAAGGTGATCCTGGGGCCCGGCGGCGAGGCCGCGGCGCAAGCCCGCACGCGCGGCGTGCTGGTGCACGTGCTCGACCAGGCGCTGCGCTTGCTGCACCCGTATGTGCCGTACGTGACCGAGGCCGTCTGGCGCTACTTGCCGCACCGGGAAAACTCGGCCCAGGCCGAGCCGGCCTTGATCGTGGCCGCCTGGCCGGTGTCCGGCCCGGTGGACCCGGCGGCGCTGGAGCAATTCGGCCACTTGCAGGAAGTAGTGCGCGGCATCCGCAACGCCCGCTCCGAAAACAAAGTCGAGCAGGGGCGGCGCATCCCGGCCACCCTCGTGGCCGGCCAGCACGCCGAATGGTTGAGCGCGCAGCGGCCGCTGCTGCTGGCGCTGGCCCGCCTGGATGACGCCCACACCCGCATTGTGTCCAGCGTGCCCGAAAAACCGCGCCCGGCCATTGCCCTGGTGCTGGGTGCCACGGAAGTTTATTTGCCCATGGATGGCCTGGTAGACCAGGCCGGCGAGCGCGAGCGGCTGGCGCGCGAGGCGGCGGACTTTGCCCGGCAGATCCAAAAGAGCGAGGCCTTGCTCGGCTCCGACTTTGCGGGCAAGGCGCCGGCAGCCGTGGTGGAGAAAGAACGCGCCAAGCTGGCTGGCCTGCGCGCCACAGCCGAAAAGCTGGCGGCGCGACTGGCCGAGATGGGCTAGGGCCACTCACGGCCGGCTCATCTTGCTATGCTACCGTCGCCGGCAGGGTGCAACGCTTGAAAAAATTGATGCAAATTGTGTGCGGGCTGGCAGGCGTGGCCGTGTTGGTGGGCCTGGCGCCGCGGGCCTACACCGCCCTGGCCTATCGCGCCCAAATATACACTGCGCCCAGCGCCCCATCCGAGCGCGTGGCGGTGGTGTTTGGCGCCGGTCTGCAGCGGGACGGCAGCGCCTCGTCCGTGCTGTTCGACCGGGTGGCCACCGCGGCCGAGCTGTATCACACCGGCAAGGTCAGCAAGCTGCTGTTGAGCGGCGACAACCGTTTTCTCAACTACAATGAGCCGCAGGCCATGTATGATGCCGCGGTGCAGTTGGGCGTGCCGGCCGAGGCGCTGGTGCTCGACTATGCCGGCCGCAGCACCTATGACACCTGCTACCGCGCCCACGCCATTTTCGGCCTGGCGCGCGCGGTGCTGGTGACCCAGGCCTTTCATCTACCGCGCGCTTTGTATCTATGCGACTCGCTCGGACTGCAAACCGTCGGGGTAATAGCCGACCGTCGCCAATATCAACCGCGCGCCGAATTCTATTGGAACGTGCGGGAAATCTTCGCCACCGCCGCCGCCTGGTGGGATGTGAACATCGCGCGGCCGCTGCCGGTGCTGGGAGACCCGCTACCCATCGGGTGATAGATGTTTGGCCGAAATTGGGTGATGCAGCCTGTTATATAGTGCCGGCCGAATTGGATGCCGCGGCCAGAC
>JAYTFQ010000206.1:0-2751 GCA_043734225.1 Anaerolineales bacterium
AGTCGGTCGAGTAGGTCTTGCGGTTTATCTGATCCATAAACCTGAGCCTACTCGGCCGATTTTATTCAGTCAACCCGCCTCTTTGAAGACACTCTCTAACAGGCGCGATATCTAACCAGCGCGTTCGGCGCCGTCTGGAGGCGTCTTCATCCCTCATATTATTGCTATTGTGCCTGCTACGCATTGCCAGACTGACTCTACCGCCCGCCGGTTATAAAACGGACATATTCAGCTCCCTATCGTCTCTTCCCTGGCGCAACCTTCCGCGCAGACCACGCTCGCCCGGCGCGAACGGCCTGCCGGCGCCGCTCTGCCTGACGTACCCGCCCGCGCCAATCGGCCAGCGCAACCCCGAAAAACATAGCTCTTTAGCCGGTTTTAGCGGGCGCGGGCCGTGCGCGCCAGGTCGCACCGGCCGGTTTTCGCCCTGCCACAGTGGCAGATTCACTTTGCTTCGTGCTTGCAACCCCGCTGCAACCCAAATGCGGCTGCCGGTGTAACCCCTACCTGCCAGAATGACCCGACATTGAAGGTTGCAGGTGGATGACGGCCAAAAGGAGGCCAACATGAACGAGAACTGGTATTGGAAGCTGGCCCAAGAGCGCCAGCGCGAGCTGCACGGCGAGGTGAGCGAGGCCCAACTGCGGCGTGACGCCGGCGTTCCGGACCGCGTGCCGGCGGTCGTCAAGGCGCTGGGCGTGCTCATGCTCGCCGTGCCGGTGGTGCTGGTGGCGGCGCGGGTCATCGGCAAGCTGTAGCCTCTGACCCGACCGCCGGCTTCCGAAAGGCCGCTCTCTCGCTGGCGAGGGAGCGGCTTTTTTTATTCCTCCAGCCCGTTCCTGATTAACACCGCACTGCAACTCTTCTAACGCCGTCTCTGCAACTCGCGCCTGCCAAGCTGACTGCAATCAGTTTGGCCGGATCGCCGGCCACTGCCGGAGACGGGCCATGAACCGAATGACGTTGATCGCATTTTTTTCCATCGCGGCTGTATCAATCATCCACAGCCCGCTTTTGGCGGCGCCGCAGCCGGCTGGCGCGCGCCGGGCCGGCAGCGCAGCGCGCGCACAGGCGGACGGCGAGGTCCAGTTGCCAGCGGCCATCAGCGACCCGCTGCTGCTGGCGGCCTGGCTGCGCATCTATCAGCAGCAGGCGCTGATCCAGCCGAGCGGCGCGGCCGCGGTGAGCGGACGGCGCCTGGCGCAGTTCGCGCGGCAGCAGGCCATCCCGGTGGTGTGGGACACGGCCCAGGTCTGCAAAGGCGGCTCGTGCAGCGTGCTGCACTGCGGCGGCGAGCGCTGCACGTACGACGACGGCCGGCCGGGCGTGGACCCAATCTACATCGCGCCCAGCGAGCGGGCCGACCTGCAGGCCCTGACCCGCACCCTGGCGCACGAAATCTTCCATCGTATGCAGCCGTTTGGCCCGGTGCGCACCACGCGCTACGAGGAATATTGGGCCTTCCGGGTGGGAACGGATGTGGCTCAGGCGAGCTGGCCGCGATTTGACGGCTTCGATCCGTTGGATCCGCTGTTCCTGACCCTGTGGATCCAGGTCAATCGGCTGGGTTACTACCTTCAACTGCCGGAGTACCCGGCGGCCGTCGCCGCCCAGGTGGTTCGCACGGCTGGCGGTGGCGATCCGTACAGCGGCGTGCCAACCCAGGCCTATGGAGCGCCCTAAGGCGCTAAAGGAGGCTGGACCATGGACATGCGCACGGTGACATTGCTGACTAAGCTGGCGCACGCCGATGCGCCTACCCAGGCGCGGGCCGGCCTGTGGGCCGAGCAGGCCCAGGCCTGGCGGGCCGCCGGCCGCGCCGTGCTGACCGTGCTGCTCGGCGCGGCGCTAATGGCGGCGCCGGTGCTGGTGTGGGCGGCCTGGCTGCGCGGCCGGTGAACCTGGCGCTGGAAACAATAAGGAGGAGAGCATGCAAACACAACTGACCTACTCAAACAACTCGGAACCCCGGCCGGCGGGCAGCGCGCTGAGCGGCTGGCTGGGCGCCGCCATGGCGCTGGCGCTGGCAGTGGCCATCGCCGGCGCCGCGTACCTGGCTGCGCAGCCGGCGGCCAGCCAGGCCGCCAGCGCGCTGGCCCAGCGGGTGCCCATTGCGGCGCTGTGGGGCGCGGCCAGCAGCCTGGTGGCCCCCAGCGTCGCGCGGCCAGACGAGGCGGCCCAGGGCGCCGCCAGCGCCGGCACGGGTGCTGCCGGCTGCCTGGCGGCGCAGAACGTGGCGGCGAACAACGGCGCCGTGCGCCCAGCGCAGGCCAGGGGTCCCGGCCATAGGCGGTAACTTAACAGGTCGCTGCCCGCAATTGACGCAAATGGCGGCGATGGGGCTACCGCCAATCGCGCCTGCAAGGCGCTCCCACAATGAACGCGGCCCAGCGCGCTGGCAACCCCCAAAACGGCTGGGGGCAGGTGCGCTCCCACAACCGAAAGTGGGGCTGGCGAGTGTGGGAGCGCACCTGTCCTACACCTGCCCCACCGTAGGTGCGGGTCTCTTTTGGGGGTGCAGGCGCGATCCCACTGGGCGCTTTAAGCAACTTGGACATTGATCAGGCCCGACCGCGTTCAAGTTAACGCCTGCTGACATCGCGCAGGACAACGCCGCCATCCGCGCAGCGCGGGCCAGGGGGGCCCCCGCTGAGATCGTGCAGGCCACGCCGCTCATCGTCATGATGAGCGGCGTGGTTTGCTGTCCCTGCTCCGCCATCAAAGAAGTTTTGAAAAACGTGATCTGGCGGG
>JAYTFQ010000207.1:0-2405 GCA_043734225.1 Anaerolineales bacterium
GTGTGCGGCGCGGGGGCGGGGGCGACGCCGTGGGCGGCGTTCACGGCCTCGGTCGCCAAAGCATTTTCGGTGGGCGCCAGTTGGGAGGCTGCAACGGCCAGCGTGGCCGCCAGGGCGGTGGCAGTGGACGGCAAGTTCGCCAGGGCAGTGCCGGCCTGCTGTCCCCCGGCGGCCAGGGTCGGCGCCAACTGGGTGGCTTTGGCGGCTAAGGTCGCCTCCAGGACCGTGGCTGTGCCCGGCACGCCAGCCAGCGCCGTGGCGGCCGGTCCGCTGGCCGCCTGCGCGGTTTGGGCCAGCGCCTGCGCGGTGGCGCTCAGGCCGCCAACATCAATGCGCGGGCCGCAGGCCAGCGGCCCGGCGCCCAACAGCAGCGCCAGCAGCAGGGCCAGTTTCGGGCCGCGGCCAACCGGGCGCGCCAGACGAGACCGGCGGGTAAGCATGGCCAGCTCTATTGTGAGTCGGTGAGGTTGTGCCGGGTGGCGTAGGCCGCGGCCTCGGCCCGGTTGGCCACGCCCAGCTTGCCGAGGATATTGCTGACGTAGTTGCGCACGGTGCCCTCGCCCAGGTGCAGGTCCTGGGCAATCTCGCGGTTGGTCTTGCCTTCCGCCACCAGCAGCAGCACGCGCCGTTCCTGCTCGGTGAGCGCCGAAAAAGCCGAGACGTCCTGGGCATGGGCCGAGCGGCGCACCTCGTTGAATACGCGCTCGGTGAGGGAGGGGTCGAGCAGCGAATGGCCCTGGGCCACCGCCTCCAGCGCCCGAATCACATCCTGCCCGCCGGCCTGCTTGAGCACATAACCGGCTGCCCCGGCCCGAATGGCGGCAAACAGCATCTCATCATCGGCGTAGCTGGTGAGCATGATCACTTTCACTTCGGGCTGGTCGGTCGTGATCTCGCGGCAGGCCTCGATGCCGCTGCCGCCCGCCATACGAATGTCCATCACGATCACGTCGGGCTTAAAAGCCCGGCTCTTCACCACCGCTTCCGGCGCGGCGCTGGCTTCCGCCACCACTTCCATGGTCGGCTGGCGCTCGATGAGGGCCTTCAGGCCCAGCCGCACCACTTCGTGGTCGTCCACCAGCATGATCCGTTGCCGTGTCATCGCCCTATTGTACTCGCGGGCTGAAATTTCGGGCAAACGGCCGGGCAAACGGCCGGCATTGCCTCCCGGCGGCTCGTCCGATACAATACCCGCGCGCCATGGATGCAAACAAACTGCTGCACACTGAATTGATCGACGTCGCCCCGGGCCAGATGCCGGAACTGCTGGAGGCCATCCTGGCGGTCTCCTCCGACCTATCCTTAGCCGAGACGCTCAAGCATGTGGTGACGGCTGCCGCGCGCCTGGCCGAGGCGCGCTATGCCGCGCTGGGCGTGCCAGATGAGACCGGCGCTTATTTGGCCGAATTCGTCACCACCGGCATGACCGACGAGGAAGAAACGCGCATCGGCCACCGGCCCAGCGGCCACGGCATCCTGGGCCTGCTGCTGCACGACGGCCAGAGCCTGCGGCTGCGCGATTTGACCCAGCATCCCAACGCCTACGGCTTCCCCGCGAACCACCCGCCCATGCGCAGTTTTTTGGGCGTGCCCGTGCGGCACAAGGGGGTCAGCCTGGGCACCCTGTATCTGACTGACAAGCGCAGCGCGGACGAATTTTCAGCCGCCGACCAGGCGCTGGTGGAGCTGTTGGCCAAGCACGCCGGCCTGGCCATCGACAATGCCCGCCTGAACGGCCAACTGCAGCAACTGCGCGTGGTGGAAGAACGCCAGCGCATCGGCATGGACCTGCACGACGGCATCATCCAGTCCATCTACGCCGTGGGGCTGACGCTGGCCTATGTAGACAGCCAACTGGCGGACGGCGACACAGCCGGGGCGCGCGACAGGCTGCAGCAGTCCATCGCCGGACTGAACGATACAATCCGCGACATTCGCGCCTACATCCTCGACCTGCGGCCGCGCCGCTTCGAAGGCAACGATCTGGTCACCGGTCTGCAGCTGCTGTTGGCGGAATTTAAAGCCAACACCCTGATCGCGGTGGATTTCACCGCCGGGCCAAACGTCAACCGGGCCCTGAGCCCGGAGGCGCGCCTGGCCCTGTTTCACATCGCCCAAGAAGCGCTGAGCAACGCCGCCAAGCACAGCCGGGCCTCGAGTGTGCTGGTGACGCTGACTGCCAGCGACGACAGCGTCCAGTTTTCAATTAAAGACAATGGTCAGGGTTTTGAGTCCCACCCCGCCCAGCAGCGCCTGGGGCATGGCCTGAGCAACATGCAGGAACGGGTCAAGGCCCTGGGCGGGCGCTTGAGCATCGCCAGCTCCGCCGGCGAAGGGACCGAGGTCTCGGCTATCTTTCCGCGCTAGCGCTCAGGTTGCGTCGTCCTTCCCAAAACAGGGCCGCG
>JAYTFQ010000208.1:0-6667 GCA_043734225.1 Anaerolineales bacterium
CACCTTGGTCGTGGCGGCGCCCATTTAGCCGGCTTGATGGCGTAAGACCGCCCGCAAGTCGGGCGTTGCCGCTCATGCTGCCTTTACGCCGCCAGCTTACCAAAGTCCGAACGATCACCATTGTCAGACGCGCTCATGCCCGTGTCCCTGCGCTGCCTGGCCGTCCAGCAGCCCGTTAAGATAGAATTGCCCATGGCCCAGATCGGCGCGCGCGAGCTGCTGCAGGCCGACGCTGGCGGTTTCGAGATCGGCCGCCTGGCTGCGGCTGAGGGCCAGTTGTGGGGCCGCTGGTGGAAGGATACACACAATGCTCGTGATTCTATTTGGCCTGCCGGGCTCTGGCAAGAGCTTTGCTGGCGATGTCCTGCAGGCGGACTTCGACTTTTGGTTTCACGAAGCCGATGATGACATACCCGCTGACTATCGGCAGCAAGTGCTGGCAGGCCAGGTGGTGGGCGAGCCGATGCGCGACGACTACCACCGCCATCTAATCGAGCGGATGGCCGAGCTACAGCGGGCCCATTCCCGGTTGGCCGTGGCCGCCCCGCTGCTGCGAGATCGACATCGGCAGTGGATCCGAGAACATTTTCCGCAGGCGCTGTTCATCCTGGTTCAGTGCCCTCCGGCCGCCTGGGAAACTCGGCTGCAAGGCCGCACCCACACCATCAGCCTCGACTACGCCCGCAGGGTGGCCAGCCTGAACGAGCCGGCGACCATACCTTATGTTGTTTTGGACGACAGCGCCGACGGCCCCGACGGCATCCGCCAGCAATTCACGACGATTCTGAAGAACGACGGCATAGCGCAGTCTTGATGCCGGCGCCGCAAGTTTCCAGCACGTGACAAGCACGTTACAAAATTGTTACGAACGTGACAAGAATGGTACCTAAGACCTATACATGGTGGATTTTCATCATATAATGTTGATCGTCAGGGGCTGCTTAGGCAGCTATGGTTTGAGGGGCATCATCCACTTTCGGGGACAGGGCCGCGTCGGTTAAACGACGTGGCCCGCCGGAAGCGGGGGGACTTCCGAACGGGCCTTTTTGTCAGACCGGCCACTTTGGGGAAGTGGAGCGGTCAGGGGCGCACCTGTTTACTTCGATCTGCAGGCGTCTCATCCACTTGGAGGGGACAGATGCGCTTGATGAATATTATACGCTCGATCTCAGAAACGTATCTAAGTTAATGATAAGAAACATCACACTGGTTGTGATGTTTTTTTCAATCACGTTTCTTCTTAAACAGCCTCTCCCACTCCAAAACTTCATCCTTGGTCAAACCGTCTTGCTTCTTCTGTAAAGCCGGCGGGTGGCTGGTCATTTGCCGGGCGAAGTCGGCGGCGCTTTGCACTTGCGCGTGCGCCGCCTGCGCGGCGTGGGCCACGGCCTGGTCCCCGCTGATCACGGTCAACCCGCGTGGGTTGTGGTCGCTCTGCAAGCGCTGACGAATGAGATCGTCGGCGCTGCGCGGGGCGCGCGCGAACACCACCTCCAGCACATTGTTCGACCAGTTGCCCGAGCCGCCCGGCTGTCCGTTATCAAAGCAGACGGTGCCTTTTTTGCGAGTGTGCACCAGGTAAGCCCGCAGCAGGGCAACCAGTTGGCGTTCGTCATCCGCGTCGGCCAGGCTCAACCCTGGGGTCTGGCCGATGAGGTTATGTCCATCAATCAGATACGGCACATTGTCATTCTAGCACCCCTGTCCGCAAGTTATGCTATTATGCGCGCCAGGCCAGCCCAGAGGGTGCCATGAATATTAAGCGCTTGGTGCTGTACCTTTTCCTAAACATCGTCGTCTCAGCTGCGGTCGCCCTGGGCGTGCTGGAGTTGTGGACGATTACACACCCGCTCCTCAGACTGCCCCCGTCTATGGTGGTCGCCCAGGCCACGCAAACGGCGCTGCCGCTGACGTTTAGCCCCACCCCGCCGGCCCCCGCGGCCAGCCAGTCACCGGCTCCCACGCCAACCACCTACATCGTCAAACCCGGCGATACCTTGGGCAGCATTGCCCAGCACTTTGGCGTCAGCCTCGATGCGCTCATGGCCGCCAATGGCATCACCAATCCCAACCTGCTCAACGCCGGCGATAATCTCATAATTCCCGTGCCGGGCTCCGTTCCGCCCACCGCCGTGCCGTCGACCCCCTCGCAGTTGCCCACCGATGCGCCCCAAACGCCGCTGCCCACCGCGACCCAGGATCCCAATCAGCCGCAGCCCAGCGTCGCCATCCGAGAGGTGCGCGGGGCCGGGGTGCTGGCCGACGAGGCCCTGGTGGTGGCCAATGACGGCGGCACCGTTGACCTGGCCGGTTGGACCCTGCGCGACGACAGCGGGCACCTGTATACGTTTCCAACGCTCAAGCTGCTCAAGGGCGGCACCGTCAGCCTGCACACCATTGCCGGCGCCGACACAGTGACGGATTTGTATTGGGGCCAGACGGCGCCGGTGTGGGCCTCTGGCAAGAGCGCGCTGTTGAGTGACGCCGGCAACAACCTGCGGGCGCGCTATTCGATTCCGTAAGTGCGCGACGGGTAACAGTTCAGCCAATCACAAGACACCGGCCGCATGGGCTGCCGCAGCCCATGTGGCTCAAACATCCTTGAATTCTCGGGTCACTGTGAATGACCTGTGTCGCTTGGCTGGGCAGTTTCAACGACGGTAAACTTCACCCCAAGTGGAGCGCTGACGATGGATGTACAACGGATTGTTGAAGAGCAACTGCGCAAGGCGCGCGAGGACGGCAAATTCGATAACCTGCGTGGCCATGGCCAGCCGCTGCGGCTGGATGAGAACCCGTTTGAAGATCCGGCCTGGCAAATGGCCAATGACATGCTCAAAAAGAACGGCTTCCGGCCGCAATGGCTGGAGGAAGACGTAGCCATGCGCGCCGAGTTGGATGATGCCCGACAGGCGTTGCTGCGCTCACGCGCCTGGCGCGCGGCCGAGTTGCAGGCCGTCGGCAGCCGGCGCGAGGCAGCCGTCATTGAGCGCCGGGTGAGGGTCGAGAATGAATGGCGCCTGGCCCAGGAGCGCTTTCGCGCTCGGCTGGGCGCGCTCAACAAGGCGATCTTTAACTACAATTTGAAAGTGCCCAGCACCCGGCTGCAGCGGCTCAACCTGGATATCGAGGCCGAGTTGCAGAAGCTGCTGCGCTAGAGCGGCAATCGTTCGCCTTGATGGCATCGTACGGGTGCACAGGCCGCAATCGCCGTCAACTCGGCCGCTTGCCGCTCTAGTCTCCCCGCGGCCGCGCCAGAAATCAAAAGGGCCGCCCACGGTCGGGCGGCCCGCCAACAGTCAACCGGCGCGGAGGTTACCCGGCGGGTTTGTTGTTGGGATCGTCAGCCTTCGTCTCAGCCGGTTTATCGTTCGTGCCCAGGCCATCCCGGAACTGCTTGATGGCCGAGCCGAGCTCGCCGCCGATCTTGCCCAGGCGTCCAACGCCGAAGATAACGATCACGATCACAAGGATGATCAACAGCTCGGGTGCGCCGAGACCTGCCATTGTCTGCCGCCTTTCTATACGGCCTGAGCGTTGCCACGCCAGGCCGAGCCCATATCGGAACCTGATTATAGCATGCCCGGCGGTCAAGGTCTTGCGTGAAGCTGGGCCGTCTGCTACACTCCTCGCGTCCCGCTGTCCTCCTCGCTGCTAAGGTAACCATGCCCGCCCAGGCTCTGTATCGCAAGTGGCGTCCCCAATTGTGGGATGAAGTTGTTGGCCAGGAAGCCGTGGTCCAAACCCTGCGCCACGCGCTGGGCAGCGATCACATTGCCCATGCCTATCTTTTTTCCGGCCCGCGCGGCTGCGGCAAAACCACCAGCGCGCGTCTGGTAGCCAAGGCGCTGAATTGCTTGGCCGATGACCCCAGGCAGCGCCCGGATAACACCTGCGCGCACTGCCTGGCCGTCAACGAGGGGCGCTTTCTCGACCTGATTGAGATCGACGGCGCCTCCAACAACGGCGTGGAGAATATTCGCGAGCTGCGCGAGAAGATCAATTTTGCGCCCGGCCAGGGCCGCTACAAGATCTACATCATCGACGAAGTGCACATGCTCTCTACCGGCGCCTTCAACGCTTTGTTGAAGACCTTGGAAGAGCCCCCGCCGCACGCGGTGTTTATCCTGGCCACCACCGAAAGTTACAAAATCCCGGCCACCGTCACCTCGCGCTGCCAGCGCTTTGAGTTTCGCCGCATCCCAGTGGCGGAGATCGTCACCCGGCTTAAGCTGCTCTGCGCGCAAGAACAGTTGGATGTGGAAGAAGCGGCGCTGGAAGTGGTGGCGCGCCAGGCCACCGGCTCGCTCCGCGATGCCATCAGCCTGCTGGATCAATTGGTGGGCGCCAGCGAGCGTGTCACGCTGGTCCAGGCTCAGGAGTTGCTCGGCACCAGCGCCAGCCAGGCAGTGGACGGCGTGGTGGACGCCGTGGCTGCTGGCGACCTTTCAGCCGGCTTGCAGGTGATCAATGCCGCCATCGACGGCGGCGCCGACCCGCGCCAGTTGTCGCGGCAGGTGGTGGACTATCTGCGCAACTTGATGCTGGTGCGCATGGGCAACGCGGCGCTGGTGGTGGCTGGGGCGGAGACACGCGCCACCATGGCGCGCCAGGCTGAGCGCCTGGATGTGCCGGCTTTGCTGCGAACCATCCGCTCGTTCAACACGGCCGCCAACGATGCCCGCGGCGGCTGGCAGCCGCAATTGCCGCTGGAGTTGGCCCTGGTGGAATGCGTCACGGGGCCGGTCGCTGTGGCGGCCCCGGTGGCCGCGCCGGTGGCGGCTGCCGCGCCAGTGGCGCGGTCCGCTGGCCGGTCGCCCGCCAACCTAACGGCAGATAGCGGGGCGGCGCGGCCGGCGCGGGCCCAACCCGCCGCCGCTCCCCAGCGCGCCGAGCCCGCCGTGCATGGCCCGGCCACGCGTGGCCCGGCAGCCAGTGCCCCGCCGCGCGAACCGGACCGTGCCGCTGCCAGCGACTCGCCGCCCACCGAAAATGTGCGCAGCGCGGCCGATCTCAAAACGGATTGGGGCAGGCTGCTCAAACTAATGCGTGAACGCGATAAGATGACTGAGGCGCTGTTAAACTCCTGCCAGATTGCTGGCATGGAAGGCCAGGTCTTGCGGCTGTCCACCAGTGAGTTTGTCTACCAGAAGATCTCAAACGACGCCGCCGCGCGCCAGAAGATTGAGGATGCCCTGACCGAGGTGCTGGGATTCACATGCGCGGTTAAGTTTGAGGTCAGTGGCCGCAAAGCCCGGTCGGCTCGGGCGGATGATATCCCCCAAGATGGCCTGGTGGCCACCGCGCTGGACCTGGGCGGCGAGATTGTAGACGAGTGAAGGGTGGAAAAGGCGCTATGACGGATAACGAGCACGAGTTGGGCGGGTCAGATATGAGCGGCGGCTTGCTCGACAAGCTGATGCAAATGCAGAATGAAATGAAGAACGCTCAGGAAGAGCTGGCGGGCGAGCGCATCACCATCTCGGTCGGCGGCGATGCGATCCAGGTGGTGATCGACGGCCAGCAGCGCGTGCACCATATTTTGGTTTCGGCCGAGGCCGTGGCCGCCGCGCAGCAGGATCGCGAAATGCTGGAAGACATGCTGGTGGCCGCCGTGAACAATGCGCTGGAGCAATCTCAGTCCCTGGCAGCCGAACGGCTGCAAGGTCTTTCAAGCGGCCTGGGTCTGCCCGGCCTGGATGCGTTTGGCGCGGCTTAATTTCGCTGCCGGCCCAGGCCGGCCGGTTTAGAACGGGATCACATGGCAACCCTGGCAACCCCCAAGGCCGTTCAACGGCTGATCGATGAGTTCTCGCGCTTGCCCGGCATCGGGCCGAAGTCGGCCTCGCGGCTAACGTTTTTTCTGCTGCGCGGCGACAGCCAGCAGCCGCGCGACTTGGCCACCGCCCTGGCAGAGCTGAAGGAGCAGACGCGCTTCTGCTCGGTATGCTACAACATCACCGACGCCGGCGTGGATCCGTGCCCCATCTGCGCCGACCCCGCCCGCCAGACCGGGCTGCTGTGCATTGTGGAAGAGCCGCTGGATGTGCTAGCCATCGAGCGCACCCGCGAGTTCAAGGGCCGCTACCACGTGCTGCACGGTGTGATCTCGCCGGTGGAAGGCGTGGGCCCGGAAGATTTGAAGATTCGCGAGCTGCTGGCGCGTCTGAAGACCGAGCCGGTCAAGGAAGTGATCCTGGCCACCAACATCAGCCTGGAAGGCGAAGCCACCGCTATGTACGTTCAGAAGCAGTTGGCAGCCTCGGGTGTGCGCGTCACACGCCTGGCGCGCGGCCTGCCGGTGGGCGGCGATTTGGAATACGCCGACGAAACCACGTTGGCGCGCGCCCTGCAGGGCCGCAGCGAAATGTGACCGTTCTAGGATAAGTCTGTGCTATTTCAGTCTGTCGCTGATGCAGGCAGAAAGAGTGCCAGCCGAAAAAGCGCCGGCCGAATTGGAGCATGGGCCCGACACCGCCGGGGTCGGGCCACATGCTCCAATTCAACTAACCCATCCTCGATATTCTTTGGTAATTACGGCTGGTCTGTGACAACCTGTGCAACTAGGGTTGACAAAGCTGATTAAGTAATTATAATGTCGCAGTAGTGAAGTTTAGCCCGCGCAGTAGGCGGGTGAAACCAGACAAGCGAATAGAGCGGACCCCTC
>JAYTFQ010000209.1:0-17124 GCA_043734225.1 Anaerolineales bacterium
CAAACAATCCCAACACATTGAACAACCCGGCGGGGTTCGACTCGACCGCGACGGCCGCCACATGCGGGGTCGGCGCGCAGTCGTTTAGTGTCGTCGCGCCGAATGATGTGACGGGGCTGCTGCAACTTGGCGCCGTCGGCACACTCCGGCTCAATTCCAATACGGGCGGCGTGGGCAACGGCGCCGTGCGCATCCTGTTTGCTCCGATCAGCGCCCTCACCGGCCGGCTGATCGCGCCGGCGGCGCTGAATCAAAGCCCGGCCGGCTGGACCGATCTCGGCTGCGGCGTCCAGACCAGCGGCAAGGTTTCCGATGGCCGCGCTCTGACCTATGTGGTGAAGGGCCAGCAAGTTTGTTTCAACCTGCCGGTCGGCGCCGCGGCGGCCTATTCCAGCCTGCGCATTGCCTATTGGGATGCAGCTCTGACGCGTTGGGTGTTTCTGACCACCAAGGTCAATGCCACCCAGGCTTGCCACTCCAGCTTCCGCCTGGCGCCTGCCACATTCGCGCTCCTTGGCAGCGCCTGAGCCCAAAGCGTCTGCGTCCGTACCAGTTAGTGGTCATCCAAGGGCGGGGCAAATTGCCCCGCCCTATTGCTTTTGATAAGCATGGTTTCTCCAACGCGCCGCCCCACGCTGCCCGGCATTGAGGTCATCAGCCCCCTGATAGTCGGCGCCGTCGCACTCATCGTCTATCTCTTAACTCTGGCGCCGGGGCTCACCTGGGCCAACAATGGCGCCGATGGGGGCGATCTGATTACCGCCGCCGCGATTGGCGGCGTGGCGCATCCCAGCGGCTATCCCACCTATCTGCTGTTGGCCAGACTCTTCCTGGCTGTGCCGGCCGGCGCGCTGGCCTGGCGCGCGAACCTGCTATCCGCGCTGTGCGCGGCGCTGGCGGCAGCGCTGGTCACTCGGCTGGTCAGCCAGGTTTCGGCGGCGCCCCGGCGGTTTGCGCTGGCCGGCGGCTGTATTGCTGGGCTCGCCTTTGCTGTGTCGCCGGTGTTGTGGTCGCAGGCCGTCATCGCCGAAGTCTACACGCTGCACGTCCTGTTCATGGGCTTGATCCTGTTCAGCCTGCCCTTGGGCCGCCCGGCGCAAGCGTCCCAGGCCAGGCCCTGGCAGGATTATCTCGCCGGAGCCGTTTTTGGCCTGGCGCTTGGCAACCACCTGACCACCATCCTGATCCTGCCGCCCTGGCTGCTCTTCTCTGCCCGCGCCGGCGGCCGCTGGCAGCCGCACAGTCTGCTGCGGCGTTTGGGCGCGCTGGCCGCCGGGCTGCTTGTCTATATCGATCTGCCGCTCAGCGCCAGCCGGCATCCGGCGGTCAACTGGGGCCTGCCGGTCAATTGGGCCGGGTTTTGGTGGGTGGTCTCCGGCGCGCCTTACCGTGCCCTGGCCTTTGGGCTGCCATCGGGTTTTGTGTTGAAACGAGTGGAAGGCTGGGCGGGCCTGACCATCGCCCAGTTTGGCCTGGTGGGGATGGTCGTTGCCTTCTATGGCCTGTTTTTTGGCCAGGCCAACCACGCGCGTGTCAAGATCATAACCGTGTGGGTGATAGCCGTCTTCTCAATCTTTGCAATCGGCTACAATACGGCTGACTCATACGCCTACTTGCTGCCGGCGTTTATGGCGATGGCCGTTTGGCTGGGGCTGGGCTGTGCCAGCGCCCTGGCTAGCTTGG
The DNA here is from genome assembly GCA_043734225.1 of Anaerolineales bacterium. Taxonomy (GTDB): domain Bacteria; phylum Chloroflexota; class Anaerolineae; order Anaerolineales; family UBA6663; genus JAYTFQ01. Next base: position 1,684 of record JAYTFQ010000209.1, read on the forward strand.
AAAACTACCGCGTCCGCCGCCCGGCCCGGCTGGTCCTGATGGCCGGATTGGTCGCGACCTTGGGCTATGGCGCGGCCCGGCAGTGGCCGTTGGTCGATGCCAGCCGCGATCTCGCGGCGCAGGCCTTTGGGACAGCGTTGATGCGCCAGGCCCCGCCCAACAGCCTGATATTTACGCACGCTGACAAAGACACCTTTGCGGCCTGGTACTATCATCTGGCGCTCGGCCAGCGCCCGGATGTCACCGTGATCGTGGAGCCATTGCTGGAATTTGACTGGTATCGGATCAATCTATCGGCCAGTGAGCCGCGCCTGGTTGTCCCAGCGCAGCCAGAGCCAACCTGGCGGCAGGCCATCCTGGCCGCCAACGCGGGCCCGGTGTGCGATGCGCAATACGCCGCTGACCAACCCGCGCTGAACTGCCCAGGAGCGCGCTGAGCACCGCTAAGGCGGTTGAATCCAGGAGGATGCATGAAACAAGGCAAATTCATCGGATGGGGATTGGCTGTACTGCTCGTGGCCGCTTGCGGCGCAACACCCACCCCCACCCAGCCAGCCGACACCCAGGCCGCGCCGACCGCGCCAGCAGTACCCACGGCCACTGGTGGCGCTAACCCAGCGCCCAGCCCCACCCCGACCGAAGCCGCCGTGAGCGGCACCTCGGCCGCCACCCCAACCGATAGCAACATAACGTCGGATACGGTCAAGACGGTGGCGGCGGGAGAGGTGGTAAAATTGTCGGGCAATTCATTTGCGACCAGCGCTACCTACCGTTTTAGCGCTGATACCACGTTGGGAATTACCTGGAACTATACCGGCACGGCGCCTTTCGCCCTGTGGCTGGTCAACGTCAGCGACGTTGTCACCGACCCCAATTACGACCGCGTCCTCATCAACGACATCACCGGTCCCCACACTGGCTCCTCCAAAACCAAGATCATTGCGGGAGATTGGACCGTGCAAGTTGAGCAAGGCGAGGGACCCTGGACCGTCGAATTCAAGCCTGAATCTTGATCGCAAACCAACACACAGCCTGGGGGGCACTTAGCGGGACGCGTGGAGACTAGCCGTTGAATCAAAATCGCATACAGCGTTACCCCGCGGCGCTGTTGGCGTGGCTGGGGCTCATCCTTGGCTTCAGTTTCGGCCTGTTCCTGGATCAGGCCGCCAATCTGCCGTTTAACGGGAACCTGTTGCCGGCCCTGCGCGCCTGCAACTACTGTGTCCAGGCTGCTCTGCCGGTCGTCGCGGAAGCGATCAAGGTCAACCGCTGGACCCTGCTGGGCTCCATCCTGGGCCTGGTACTTGGCGTGATCCTCACGGCCTGGCTGCGGCTGCGGCCGCAGGCGCCGGCCTCCCAGTCCCGGCGCCTGTCCAGCATGCGGCAGGCCGCCGAGCTGGCGCGCTTCAGCCGCGCCCTCAGCGATACCCTCGAACTGCCCGCCATCCTGAACCAACTGCACGACGAAGTGCTGCGCATCACCGACGCCACTTGCGGCAGCAGCTTTCTGCTTGACCCCGAATCGCCCGAGCATCGCGTAGCCATCCGGCTGGGCGAAGGCGCCGAGCTGCATCGCTTGAGCGCCATGGAGACGGCCGCCGTTTCGTCCGGCCACGGCCGCATCGTGGTGGACTTCGAGGCCGAAGGCGAGGCTCCGCCGCATGTTGGGGTGCGCTCCGCCATGCTGGCGCCGATCCTGCATGAAGAGAATGCCATCGGACTGGTGCACCTGCACAGCGATCAGCCGAATGCGTTTGACACCGAGTTCTACGACTTTGTGCAGGTGCTGGCGGCGCAGGCGGCTGTCGCCATTCAGAATTCGCGGCGCTACGCCGAACAATCGCGCCGGAGCGAGGGGCTGCGCCAGCGCGTCAACCAACTTCAGCAACTGTCCCAAATCCCGAATGCCGTCCGCATCGACCGGCCGCTGACCACCAATCTGAAGGCCATCGCCCAGACCATGCAGGAAACGGCGGACTTCAGCCTGGTGCTGGTGAGCGTCTTCGCCGCCGCTGGCAATCAATTGATCCACACGGCCTCGGCCGGCCTGCCGCCCGAGACGTTTGAAAGTTTGCAGCATCTGCCGCTGCCGTGGGAGCGGCTGCAGCCGTTCCTGCGCGAGGAAAATCGCAGCGACCGCGTCTATCGCGTGCCGCACACCCAAACCGCCGACCTGTTCCAGGCGCTGGATCTGGGCCGGCCGCGCAAACCCGCCGAGCCGAGTGCGCCCGGCCAATGGCACCCGGATGACCTGCTGCTGGTGCCGCTGTACGGATCGCGCGGCGAGATTGAGGGCCTGCTCAGCGTTGGCATGCCGCGCGATATGCGCACGGCCCCCAACCTGCTGTTGGAGATGCTGGAAATCTTCGCCAGTCAGGCCGCCCTGGCCATTGAAAACGCCCACCTGATTACCCAATCGGAAGAGAGGGTGAGCGAGTCGCAGGAACGCGCCGTGCAGCTGGGCGTACTGACCGAAGCCGCCGGCGTCATCGCGGCGGCGCTGCATGTCGACGAGGTCGTGACCCTGTCGCTGGATCAGCTCCGGCGCGTGATCCCGTATGACACGGCTACGTTCTGGCAGCGCGACCTCAGCGCTGGCGGCTGGCGCGTTCTAGGCGCGCGCAGCTTCCAAGATACGATTGAACGGGTGGTCGACCGGATCGCCAGCGCGCAGGCTACCGTGTTTAGCGAGATCGTCGCCACGCGCGGCGTAGTGTTCATCACCGACGTCAGCCGCGACGAGCGCTTTCGCATCAAGGAAGCCAGCAGCATGCGCTCCTGGCTGGGCGTGCCCGTGCTCGGCAACGGCGAAGTGCTCGGCATCCTGGCGCTGGAAAAGGGCGAGGACAATTTCTATGGGCCAGCGCAAGTGCCCCTGGCCCTATCGTTTGCCAACCGCGTCGCCGCCGCCATGGACAACGCCCATCTGTACGAGGAGAGCGTGGCGCGCGCGCAGGATTTAGAAAAAGAGAACTCGCGCCGTTCGCAGGATGTTGAAGTGCGCTCGCAGCGGCTGGCCCTGCTCAATCATATCGCCACCGACCTGGCGCAAGCCCGTGACATCCCCCGGCTGCTGCGGCTGACCCTGGAAACGCTGACCAGGGCGCTGGGCGTCGAGCAAGCCAGCGGGATGATCATTACAGCCGACGCCGCCCGCGAGTCGGCCGATGTGCTGGCCACCGACCGGCTGCCGGCCGACATAGGCGGGGCGTCCGCCACAATGGCGCTGACCAGCAACGCCCTGCTCGACCGGCTGCAAGAAACTGGCGTGCCGCTGGCCGCCGAGGCCGGCAACAGCACCACCGAGGGCCTTGTTCGCCCGGAACATTATGCCTGGATCGGCTCGGCCGTCAGCGCGGCGCTCTTCGTGCCGCTCATGGCCGAGGGCCGGCTGCTGGGCGTCATCGGACTGGGCGGCCGCCCGTTCAGTGTGGCCGACTCCGAGCTCAGTCGCGCGGTCGTGCAGCAGACCGTCACCGCGCTGCAGTATCTGCAATTGCGCGACCGCACCCAGGAGCAGGCCGGCGTGCAGCAATTGACGCGCGCCATCGGCCGCGCCTCGGATTTCAACCAGCTCTATCAGGTGATCCGTTTGCAACTGGCCGAGGTGGCCGGCATCCAAAGCTTCAGCCTGGCGCTATACGACTCGGCTCGCAATCGTCTCAGCTTTCCGCTGCTGGTCGAAAAAGGCCAGACGGTCGCGCTGCCGGCCGACAGCGAGGGCCGCACACCGGGCGGCATTGCCGGACAAATCGCGCGCAGCCGGCAGCCGGTGCGGCTGAGCGGCGAAGTGGTGACGCAGGCCAAGGCATTGGGCCTGTCATTGGGACTGCCCGACCAACACCCGGTTCGCGGCGGCCCCGAGGTCGATCCTGGTCCGGTGGGCAAGGCCTACCTGGGCGTGCCGCTAACCCTGGGCGACAAATTGATCGGCGTGCTGGTGGCCCACGATCTGGAGCGGCCGGATGCCTTTGACGAACGCACCGAGCGGCTGCTCGCAGCCAGCAGCAGCCAGATTGCTTTGGCAATCGACAACCTGAGCCTGTTCGACCAGGCCCGCCAGACCCTGTCTGCTTCGCAAGAGCGCGCCACGCAATTTGAGACGCTCACCGAGGCAGCCGTGGCGCTCGGCTCGACCCTGCACAGCGACGAAGTCATCTCGGCGGCGCTGGACCAGATGCAGCGGATGGCGCCCTACGACACGGCCACGTTCTGGCAGCGTGAGCCGGCGCCGGCCCAGCGCCGGGGCGCGGCGGCCCGCTGGCGAGCCGCCGCCGTGCGCGGGCACAGTGATGCCGCCGCGCGCACCGGCCAAAGCCGCACCATGGAGCCGCGCACGCCCCTGGGCGATGTGGTGGCCGCGCGCCGCTCGCAGGTGGTGCCCGATGTGCGCCAGGACGCCCGTTTTGAAAAAGCCGACCGGGGCTCGGCCTGGATGGGCGTGCCGGTTATCAGCCAGGGCGAAGTGGTGGCGCTGGTTGAGCTGGAAAAGACCGAGGTCCAGGCGTTTACAACGGCGCAGATTCCCCTGGCGCAAGCGCTGGCCGCGCGCGTGGCGCTGGCGCTGAACAATGCCGAGCAGTATGAAACCAGTCTGAAACAAAAGACTGAGCTGTCCGAACAGGCTCGCCGCCAGTCCATCATCAGCCGGGCCGCCATTGCGCTCAGCGGCGTGCTCGACCTGGGCGAAGTATTGAGCACCACCGCCCGTCTGCTGGCTGAAGCGCTCAATGTCGACCGGGCCGGCGCCATCGCCCTCGATGAAGCGTACGGCAAGCCAGTTCGGGCCGCGCGCCTGCCGGCGGTGGCCGATGCCGGCGCGGCCCTGGCGCCGAATGCGCTGTTTGAACGACTGCAGCGGGCCAGCACCGTGGTGACTCTCGACGAGCTGTCGACAGAACAGCCAGTGCCGCCGGAACAGACCACCTGGGTGGGCGGCGGTATTGCCGCCGGCCTGTTCCGTCCGCTGGTGTTCAAGGGCCGCACGGTCGGGCTGGTGGGCGCCGGGCACGCTGCGCGGGAGTCCGGCCGCGCCTTCACCACCGCCGACATCAGCCTGGCCCAAGACCTGTGCCGCCTGGCGGCCGCCGCGCTCTACGAGGCGCGCCAATACGAAGTGACCCAAGAGCAGCTCGGCGAGCAGGCGTTGGTCAATCAAATCGCCCGCGCCATCAGCCAGGCGCTGGATGCTCGCCAATTGGGACAACTGCTGCGCGCCCAACTGGATGCGTGGCTGGCCCCGGCCGGCATCTGGCTGGCCTTGTATGATGAGGTGCGTCACGAGGTCAGCTTTGCGCTGGCCGTAGCTGCCGGCCAAACCATCAGCCCGGCCCCACAAGCGCCAAACGGTCTGCTGCGCCAGATCATGCAGTCGCAGCAACCGCTGCTACTGCCGGGCGGCGACGATCTGGCGCAGCAACTGCATGCAGTCGGTCTCGGGCCAGAGGCGCTGGCGCCTGCCCGCAGCTACCTGGGCGTGCCGCTGATCCTGGGCAGCGCCGAGACAGCGCGCGTCGTGGGCGTGCTGGCCCTGGCCGACCCCGTGCGCCTCCCGCGTTTGACCGAAAGTCACCAGCGCGTGCTGGCTGCCCTGGCGGTGCAGGTAGCCATCAGCCTCGATAACGCGCGCCTGTACGCCGTCAGTCTCTCGCGCGTGCTGGAGCTGGACGAGCGCGCGCAGCGCATGGCCTGGCTCAACCGCACCGCCGCCGAGCTGGGCGGGACATTGGCGCTCAACGCCGTGCTGCCGGTGGCGTTGCGCGCCTTGACCGAGCTCTTGCCAGCCGAGCAAGCCGGGGTGCTGCTGTTTGACGATAGCCTGGAAACCGGACGCGTCGTGGCCCGCTGGCCGCTGGCTCCAGAACGGCCAGTGGCCCAAGAACGCCCGGGGGTTGACGCGCCGCCCGTGGGCGCCGCCGACAAGACCCCGGCCCTGTTCAGCCTGGCCGGCCAGGGCTGGTGGGAGCGCCTGCTGCCGCGCCTGCGCGAGAGCCCGGCCCCCCTGCCGCTCACTGAATTGAGTGCCGACCCCGGCCAACCCGCCAACCCGCTGGCCTGGCTAGGCGCAAGGTTTACCTCGGCCCTGCTGCTGCCGCTGCACACGGCCGCCGGATTAATTGGCCTGATCGCGCTGGGGCGCGGCGCGGATAGCAAGCCCTTTAGCGGCGAGAACATCGAATTCAGCAGCCTGCTCGTCGGGCACATCGTCGCGGCCCTGGACAATTCCATTCAATACGAGCGCAGCCAGGATCGTCTGAGCGAGTTGGCGCTGGTCGGCCAATTCAGCCGCGCGCTCAGCCGCACGCTCGATCTGCACCAACTCACCGAATCCCTCCAGGCGCAAATGGAAGCCTGGCTGGGGCCGGCCCGCTTGACCCTGGCGCTGTTTGACGATGCGCGCCGCGAGGTGAGTTTTCCGCTGGTGGTTCTAAACGGCCAGGCCTTTAGCCTGGGCCCGCGCGTGCCCACCGGCGTGCTGCTTCACATTCTGCACAGCCAGCAGCCGCTGCTGTGGCCGGACCCTGAGTCCATCAACGCCCAACTGCAGGCGCTGGGCATTGCCGATGAGGGCGTCGCCGGGGCGCGCGCCTTTCTGGGCGTGCCCCTGGTGCTGGCCGACCGCGTGGTCGGCGCGCTGACCCTGGCCGATCCCAGCCGGGTACCGACCTTTGATCAGCGGCATCTGCGCAGCCTGGTCACCCTGGCCACGCAGGTGGCTCTGACGATTGAGAATGCGCGCCTTTATGAAATGGCCGCCCAGGCCACCGCCACGGCCCAGCAGCGGGCCGCTCAGTTGGGAACCCTGGCCGAATCATTGGCAGTCATTACCGCCGGCCAGCGCGTGCCCGAGGTGATTGACCTGGCGCTGGAACAGGTGCAGCTCTTGCTGCCATACGCCCAGGCCGCATTCTGGCGCCCGGCGGCAAATAACGCCTGGGCGCTGCAAACCACGCGCCGCGGCGCCGCCGCGGGGGATGAACCCGCCCACCCCGTGCTGCCCGAGGCGCTGGCCACGCAGATCATCACCACCCGCGCCGCCGTCCTGGTGCCCAATGCTCGCGCCGACGAACGCTTCGCCGGGCCAACCGCGCGGCCGGCCGCCTGGCTGGGGGTGCCGGTATTCGCGCAGAATGAATTGGCCGGCATCCTGGCGCTGGAAAGCGCCGAGGCCGAGGGTTATCAGCCCGCGCAACTGCCGCTGGCCCGGGCCTTTGCGCAGCAAACGGGCATCGCGCTGGACAGCGCCCGCCGCTATGAGGCCAGCCTGGCGCGCGCTCAGGAATTCGAGCGGCGCGGCGGCCTGTTGGCCCGCACCGCCGCGGAGTTCAGCGGCAATTTGGATCTCAACAGTTTGCTGGCCGTCTCGCTGCGCTCCATTGCGGAGCCGCTCGGCGCGGACCAGGCCGCGGTCCTGATTTATGCCTCCCCCGACCGCACGGTGGACCTGACCACCCTGGAGCGGCCGCTGGCGTGGGCGCAGTTCCCGCCCACCGACAGCCAGGCCAGCACGCCAACCCTGGCCGGCAACCCGCTCTTCGAGCGCCTGCGGCAGACAGCGGCGCCGCTAGCGGTGGAAAATCTGCCCGACAGCAAAGTGGTCACGCCCGAGCAGGCCGAATGGGTCGGACCGGGGTTGCAGTCGGCGGTGTTCTTCCCGCTGCTGGTCGGCGGGCGGCCAGTGGGCGCACTCAGCCTGGGTTATGCCAGCCCGCGCGCCTTCTCCGCGGCCGATCTCGACCTGGGCCAAATTCTGGCCGGACAGGCCGCTTCCGCCTACACCAACGCGCTGCGCTTTTTCGATATTCAGCAGCGCCTCAATGAACAAAGCATCGTCAACCAGGTCATCCGCGCCGTGGGACGGGCGGGCGATCTGCAGCAGTTGATCGACATCCTGCGCGCCCGCATGGGGTCATGGGTGCCATCCGACAGCATTGCCCTGACCTTCTATGACGAAGCCCACAACGAGGCGACCGTGCCGCTGTGGGTGGAAAACGGCCGCGCGCGCGAGATGGCGCCCTTTGTGCCCGGCGGCCTGCTGCGTTACGTGCTGCAAATCCGGCGCGCCTTGCGATTGGGCGGCGATGTGCTGGCCCAATGCCGCGAGCTCGGCATCCCGATCTCGTTTATCACCCACCAGCCGCTGCGCTGGACGTCCGATCCTGGCGACGTCTTGACAGCGGATTCCTACCTGGGCGTGCCGATCTTGTTTGGCGACAAGGCCCTGGGCGTGCTGGCCGTGGAAGCGTTTGGCCGGGCGCAAGCCTTCGACGAGCGCCACGAGCGCATCCTGGCTACCATTGCCGCGCAAGTCGCGATGGTCATGGATAGCCGCCGCATCTTCGAACAAACCAGCCAGGCGCTATCGGCAGCCCAGGACCGCGTGACCCAACTGGAGGCCCTGGCCGCCGCCTTGAGCGTCATTGCCAGCGCGCTGTACAGCGAGGACGTGGTCGGCGTGACCCTGGAGCAGTTCGAGCGCGCCATCCCGTATGACCGAGCCGCCTTCTGGCGGCGCGAGGCCGGCGCGGGCGCGGTGCGTGAGCTGCGCTGGCGGGCGGCCGACGCCCGCGGCTATCCTGACAGCCCCGAGCAGCTCACCCAGGCGCTGGTGTCCGACAGCCGGCAGTTGGCCGTGTTTGCCGAGCTGGTGTCCACCCGCCGCATCATCAGCGTGCCCGACACGGCCCAGGATCCCCGGTTCGCGCCCGGCGCCGAGCGCCCCACCCACTCGTGGCTGGGCGTGCCGTTGGTGAACAAGGGCGAAGTGATTGGCTTGCTGATCGCCGAGAAGGCCGAGCCGAATGCCTATCGCGCCAGCCACGCCACCTCAGCCCAAATTCTGGCCAACCAGATTACCGCCGTGCTGACCAACACGTATGAGTACGAAGAGAGCGTGCAGCGCGTGCTGGAGCTGGACGAGCGCTCGCGGCGACTGGCCTTTCTCAATCGCTTCGCCGCCGAGCTGGGCGGCAACCTGAATGTCGGCAGCATCCTGCAGCTGACGCTGCAAGCGCTGTCGGAGACGCTGGGCGTGGATCAGGCCACCGCGGCGGTCTTTGACGAGACCCGCAATTCCGTGCTGGCGCTGGAGCACTACCCAGAAATTCGCGGCACCCACCAATTGGCGCTGCCCGGCAGCTCGCTCATCGAGCGCTTGCAGGAGACGCCGGCGCCGATCACCATCGAAGACCTGGCTGGGCCGGAAGCGCCTGCCCGGCTGCGTCAGGCGGATTGGATCGGCCAGGAAGTGCGCGCGGCCATGTTCCTGCCCTTGATGAGCGCCGGCAAACTGGTCGGCGTGATCGGCCTGGGCCAGAGCGAGGCCGGCCGGCGCTTTACGCCCGGCGAGACCGAGCTGAGCATGGGGCTGGCCAACCTGGCCGCCGTGGCCGCCCAAAATGCGCGCCTGTACGACCGCACCCAGCAGCGGCTGGCCGAACAAGCCGGCATCAATCAGATCACCCGCGCGCTCAGCCAGAATTTGGAGCCGCGCGCGCTGTTTGCCAACCTGCGCGAGCAGATCGACGCCTGGGTCGGCGCGGATCGCATCTTCCTGGCGGCCTATGATGAAAGCCGCAACGAGGTCAGCTTCCCGCTGGCCGAGGCGGGCGGCCAGGCGCTGAACCTGGCGCCGCGCGCGCCCACCGGCCTGGTGCGGCATCTGCTGCAGCAGTTAGAGCCGGTGCGGCTGAACGGCGAAATCGCGCAGCGCCTGAATGAGTTGGGCCTGTATGACACCGGCCTGGGCACCGGAGAGGACCTGGCCGAGGCCGCCACCTGGACCTCGTGCCTGGCCGTGCCATTGGTCAACGACGAGCAGGTGGCCGGCGCCCTGATCCTGGCCAACCCCAAGCGGGCCGAGACGTTTGACGAAAGCCACGAGCGCGTGTTGGGCGCCGTGGGCGCGCACATCGCCGCGGCCATGGGCCAGGCGCGCCAGTTCGAGCAGTCGCGCCAGATCACGCTGGCCACCCAGGCCCGCGCCGCCCAACTCAGCATGCTCAGCGAAGCTGCCACCGTCATGGCCTCCGCCCTTCGCAGTGACCAAGCCACTGAGCTTACGCTCGACCAACTGATGCGCGTCATCCCATATGACCAGGCCAGCCTATGGCGGCGCGACGGCGCGGATGGGCCGTGGCAGCTGGCGGCCCAGCGTGGGCAGCGCGCGGGTATCGTTGGACAACTCAAGGACCTGGCGCAGCCCGAGATGGACCCACTGGCCGAGCTGGCCGCCGCCCGCCGCAGCTTGGTCATTGCCGATGCCGCGCAGGATGCGCGCTTCGCCGAGCGCCAGCCGCGCCCTGGTTCGTGGCTGGGATTCCCGCTCGTTCATCAAGGCCGGCTGCTGGGTCTGGTGGCTCTGGAAAAAACCGAGGCGCACGCCTATGGCCCCGCGCAGGCCACTCTGGCGCTGGCCTTCGCCAATCAAGCGGCGGTCACGCTGGCCAATGTGCGCCAGTTCGAGGACAGCCTGCAGCGCGCGTTTGAGCTGGATCAGCGCTCGACGCTGCTCAACCGTGCCTCGGCCAATCTCAGCCAGGCCGTAGAGCCGCGCGACGTTCTCGTGGCGGCGCTGCAGGCGCTGGCCGAGGCGCTGGGCACGGCCTACGGGGCCGCCATCCTGTTTGATGAAGGCGGCGCCAACACGCGCGCCCGTATTTCGGCCCGAATTCCGTCCGACAAAGGCGGAGCAGACAACCTACCGCTGGCAGCCAACGTGCTGCTGGAGCAACTGCGCACGAACCTGACGCCCGTGGCCGCCGTAAACGTGGCGGCCGACAAATTGATATTGCCCGAATATGCCGCCTGGATCGGCCCGGATATTCAATCTGCGCTGTTCGTCCCGCTGGTCGTCGCCGGGCGTCTCATCGGCCTGATGGGCCTGGGTGACTCTCGCCCGCGCGCGCCATTCACCTCCGGCCAGATCGAGCTGGCCATGACCCTGGCCAACCAGGCCGCCATCGCCGCTCACAATGCCAGCCTGTTCCGGGCCACTCAGCGACGGCTAACCGAACTGGCGGCCATCACTCAAAGCAGCCGGGCGATCAGCCAGACGATCGACCTCAAGCCGGTCTTCGAGAATGTGCGCGAACAGTTGGAAAGCAACCTGCACGCCGACAATTTCTACCTGGCCCTGTACGACGAGGCCAATAACCAGGTGAGCTTTCCTCTGGTGGTGGAGCAGGGCCAGCGCGTGGAGCGCAGCCCGCGCGCGCCGGATCGGGTGATTGCTTACGTGTTGGAGACGCAGCAAAGCCTGACCCTCATGGGAGACCTGGGGGCCAGGCTAGCTCAACTGGGGCTGCTGCCGGCCGGCAGCAGCGAGACTGAGGTGCAGGCGCTCGTGCGCGCCAAGGCTTTCCTGGGTATGCCGTTGGTTTCCGGCCATCACGTCGTCGGCGTCCTGGCATTGGAGGATTTTCAGCGCGCGTTTGCTTTCACTGAGAAACACGAACGCAGCGTGGCCGCCATTGCCGCACCGGTTGCTGCGGCTGTCGAAGGCGCTCGCCTGTACGCCGACAGCGCGCAGCGCGCCCTGGCACTCGATTCGCGCTCAACCCTGTTGGGCCGCCTTTCCGCCCAGCTCAGCGAAACCAACGGTCTGGCGGATCTGGTTCAAGTCATTGCCCGGTCGGCGGTCGACACGCTGCTGACCGATGTGGGCGCCGCGATCTTGCTGGATGAAACTCCCGGCGCAACCGCGCCGCTGGCCAGCGCCCGCTTTCCGGATGGGCCAACCACCGAGCTGCCAGTTTTTGCAGCCGCTAGTAACCCGGTGCTCAAACAGCTTCAAACCGCGCTGGCGCCCGTCACATTGGACGAGCTGAGCCGCGATCCCCAGGTGCGAGCCGAAATAACGGCCTGGCTAGGCGCCGACATCGGGGCGGCCCTGTTCCTGCCCCTGATCGTGGCCGACAAGCTCATCGGGTTGGTGGCGGCCGCCCAGTTGGGTCATCCACGCGCCTTCAATGCCGGCGAGGTCGATCTGGCCATGTCGCTGGCCAACCAGGCGGCGGTGGCCGCGGCCAATGCCAGCCTGCATGCCCGGCTCCAGCCGCGGCTGCAGGAGCTGTCGGCTATCAGCCGCACCTCGCAGGCCATCGGTGGCGTCACCAGCCTGGCGCAGCTGTGTGACGTTCTGGCAACCGAGATCAGCCGGGCGCTTGGCGCCCCAGCATTGGTGCTGGCCTTGTATGACGCCGCCAGTGACGCCTTCTCCTTCCCCCTGCTGCTGGAGGGTGAGCGCCGGCTGACAGCCAGCCCGCGCGCCCCGGGCGGTCTGTTGGCCCACGTCCTGCGCCGGCGCGCATCGTTGTTGCTCACTGGCCTTGTGGATGCGCAGCTTGAGCAAATGGGACTGACGTACGAACCCATCCTGGCCGACACCGCTTTGCCGCGCTCGTATCTGGCGGTGCCGCTCATTTTGGGCAGCCAGGTGATCGGCGTTTTGGCCGCTGAGGACCAGCAGCAGGCCGGCCACTTTACCCAAAGCCACGAATTCATTCTAAACACCATCGCCGGACCGGTGGCGATGGCGCTCGACAACCTGCGCCTGCAAGCGGAACGCGAGACGCGCGGCCGCACGCTCAACGAGCGCGCCGGGCAGTTGGCCCTGCTGAATCGGCTGGGCACAACCCTGATGGGCAGCCTGGAGCCGGAAGCCATCCTGCGGCGCACCCTCGAAGAACTGAACACAGCTGTGCCGGCCGATACAAGCGTCGGGCTGTTGTTCGATCCGGCCAGCCCGTCCCCACGGGTGGCGCTGGCCGTGCGCTGGCCGTCCGCGGCCGAGCCGCCTAACGTGCCCCTCGGCGCCCTGGAGGGCTTACTCCAGGCGCTGAGCCCGGGCATGGCCCCGCTGGCAGTGCCCGACCTGGCCCAACAACCGAACCTGACGCCAGAGCACTACGCCTGGCTGGCAGCAGAGGCGCGCTCGCTCTTGCTGCTGCCGCTGATTGTGGATGAAAAGCTGACCGGCCTGATGGTCCTGGCGCGCTCAGAGACGGCCCGACCATTCCTGCCGGGCGAGGTGGAGATTGCAGCGACCTGCGCCAGCCAGGCCGCCCTGGCGCTGACCAGCGCTCGGCTGCATGCCCTGGCCGGCCAGGCTCAGCACGCCGCCGAGGCACAGACCGCGCAGTTCAGCCTGCTGACGGAGGCTGGCGCAGCCCTCTCGGCCGCTAGCAGCGTCCCGGCCGTCATCAGCGCCGCCCTGGCGCAGTTGGCCCGCGCCCTGCCCTACGACAGCCTGATGCTCTATCGGCCCAATGACGGGCGCCTGCGCCTGGCCGGCAGCCAAAGCCAGAACAGCAGCGCCTTGCCGCTGGGGCCGGTGCTCGAGCCCGACTACCAAGCCTTCATTGCCGAGACGCTCGCGGCCAGCGCGCCGGTGGTGGCCGCGGATGCGCAGCACGACAGCCGCTTCGCCACCGCGGCTGCGGGCGCGGCCCCAACCCCGCGTTCCTGGCTGGGTATCCCGCTGGGCCAAGGGCCAACCGCCTTGGGGGTCATCGTGCTCGCCAAAGCCGAGCCAGAGGTGTATCAGGACGTACAGGTGGCGTTGGCCGCCGCCCTCGCCAGCCTGGTGGCCACGGCCCTGGTCACGGCGGAGCAGCACAGCGCCGCCTCCCAACAGGCGGGCGACTTACAAATCGAGTTCCGCCAGCAGGCCGAGCACTCACTGAAGACCCAGCGCCAGCTCGAAGAGGTCAGCGCGCTGAATGAGCAGAACCGCCAGCGCGCTGACAGCCTGGCGAACCAATTGCGCGAACAAGAAACGGCGCTGGTGCAGCGCATGCAAGAACAGGAAGCGATGCGGCTGCGGCAGATTCAGGACCAGGAGGCCACGCTGGCGCGGCTCGAAGGCGAGCACACCGCCACCGCCCAAGACCTGCAAGGCCAACTGCGCCAGCAGACCGAGGCCCTGCACAGTTGGCGCGCGCGCGCGGCCGAGCTGCTCCAGGCGCGCAACAACGGGCGCCAGCCGGTGTCGCTCGAGGCTGCGCTAAGCCGGGAATTGTTAGTGGGCAGCCAGGCGCTGGCCGCCGATGCCGGCGCGATCTATCTCGCCCAGGCCGAAAATGGCCCTCTGGCGCGCCGGATGGAATTCGGTCTGGTCGAGAGCCTGCCGCCTGCCATCGCCGCCAAGGGCGGGCTGGTGGCCGCCGCCGTGTCTGGCCGGGAAACGATTGTTGTGGATGATCTGGTGGCCGATGCGCGTTGGGGCGCCGACCCAGCGCGGGCAGCCGCGCCGGCTTCGGGCAATGGCGCCAATGGCGCTGGCTCGAACGGCCACACGCGCATCGACGACCTGCCGGCTGGCGACGAACCGGACGGCTTACAAGCCCCGGGCGCCAACGGGCACTATCGCAGCGCGCTGGTGCTGCCTTTGGTGAGTGGTGACCGGGCCCTGGGCGCGCTCTTGTTCCTAAGCGCGCGCCCCGCCGCTTTCGGCCCCGCCAACATGCCCGTGGCGCAGGCCGCTGCCAGCCAGATCATGTTCGCACTGCAAAGCAACGAGCACGAGCAGGCCTGGCGCAAGCAAAGCCAGGCCATCGAGCAGTGGCTGGCCGATTTCCAGGACGGAACCGCCACTCCGGAGCCCGGCAGCGTCCCGACGCACACGCTGCCCATCGCCGCGCCCGCGGCGCAGCCCGTGCCACCTACCCCGGCGATCCAACCAGCCCAGCCGGTGGCGGCCGTACCCGTCTCCCCTGCCGCATCCGCCGCGCCGGCTCGCCCAGCCAACAGCCGGCGGTTAGCGCTGGAGGTGGCCGCGTTGCTGTTGCTTGTTTGCCTGGCCGGCGCTGCGCTGCTCAACCGCGACGCCATTCAACAGGCCGCCGGCGGCCTGCTGGGCGGCTCGGCCACAGCCACCCCGCCGGTGGCCACCGTCGTCGTGACCCAGCCCAGCCAGGCCGCGCCCACTCTGCCTGCTGCCACCCTCACCGTCGCGCCGGTGACCCAGGCCGCGCCGACTCAAGCGCCGATCATCCCAACGGCCACCAGTATGCCGGCTACTCTAACGCCGGCGCCAACCGCCAGCCCGTTGCCCAGCGCCTCGCCCACCGAGCCGCTGCCCCCTGGCGTCATTGGCCTGGCCACGGTTGTGCTGCCGGATGGCATTGTGGGTCGCCTGCGCGACGCGCCCAACGGGAATGTTGTCGGCGGCGTGCCGGGCAATATCCAGGTGCAAATCCTGCCTGGCCGCCAGACGACCCCGGACAACATTGTCTGGGTGCACATTAAACTGACCACTACTGGCCAATCGGGCTGGTTTTCGGAAGGCCTGCTTAAATACACAGCCACGCCGGTTCCCTAGCCGCCAATCGAATGCCGTTGCAGGGCTTTCTTAAAGTCGGGCCAGGGGGGAGTTGAAGCAAATGACCTTCTTCGGTAGATTTGGGGTATCACCGCCCAATTCAACCGAGGAAGGTCAAA
>JAYTFQ010000210.1:0-4692 GCA_043734225.1 Anaerolineales bacterium
TCGCACGCAGCCTCCCTATTTGGGCCGGATTCTTGCTACCGAAGTGGGGCGTCTGCCCTGGCATTTTCGGCGAAATATGGTTCTTGCAGTAGAGTCATCCTTGATTTCTGCGGTTACGGTCGCCATCGGCGTGTCGGAGACCGGCCGAATAGTTACTGTGATTTTTGAGCCGCGTCACTGGTAACTGGTAATCAGGTCACCCCAATTACCAGTTACCAGTTACAAGTCAACCGATCAACCCATTGACCAGTTGACCCATTGACCTCTTACTCTTTTACGGCTTCGCCCCGGTCAAGGTCACGGTGGCGGGCTTCCACGTCGCGCCCTTGGTATCATCGGTGATGCCGGCCAGGGCCTTAGTGGTGTAGTCCGTCGAATACGAGTCCTTGCTGGCGGCGGCCTTGATCACGCCGAACTTCAGCGCGGTGTCGGCCGTGCGCTGCCAGGCCGCCGGGTCCATCTGACCAATGCCGCTGGGCGACGGCCAGACCAGCTTGTTGATTTCGTTCATCATCCAGGCCTGGTGATTCTTGCCCAGCGCCGGACCGTGCTTGACGACGATATCCACGCAGGAGTCCTGGTGGTCGCGGCAATAGATCCAGCCCTGGTACGAGGCGCGCAGGAAGCGCGTCGCGATGTCCTGGTTCTTGGCGTCCTTCAGCCAATCGGCCGTGGTGAAGATGCCGTCTTCCAGCATGGCCGTACCTTCGTCGGTGAAGTTGATCACGTTCAATTCGGACGGCGAGTGGCCGGCTTCCAGCACCTGGGCATACTCGTTATAGGTCATGGCCGCCGCCGCGTCGATCTTGTGGTTCAGGAAGTCGTTCATGTCGAACGGCTGCTGGAAGATGCTGACGTCTGAGTCTTTGTTGATGTTGTGCTTGGCCAGGGCGGCGTACAGGTCGAACTCATTGCCGAAGCCCCACACGCCCACGGTCTTGCCCTTTAGCCCATCCACGCTGGTGATGCCGGCGTCTTTCCAGGTCACTTCCAAAATCGCGCCGCGCTGAAACACCTGGCCGATGTTCACCAGGTTCACCTTCTGCTCGCGCGACGACAGCAGGCTGCCCATCCAATCCAGCCCAAACTGCGCGCCGCCGCTGGCCACCACCTGCTCGGGGGCGATATTGGGGCCGCCCTCCAGGATGGTCACGTCCAGGTTCTGGGCCTTGAAAAAGCCCTGATCCAGTGCCGCGTAGTAGCCGGCAAACTGCGCCTGGGTCACCCACTTGAGCTGCAAACTGACCTTATCGGCGGGGCCGGCCGGGGCCGCCGCGCCGCCGCAGGCCGTCACAATCAGGGCCACGGCCACCAGCCCGGCGAAAAACGGGTACTTTCGAGATTTCATTGCATTCTCCTTTTCTCCTCACGTAAACGGTTCAAGTGAACAAGCGCGCCCATAACGTTTGTGTCTTCCTCCAGCTCCTCCTCTTTCCGAATGTCCCCCAATGATGGCGTGAAACCAAATAGACTTGCTGGATGGCCGTAGGACCTATCCCCCCGTCCCGCTTTCCCCTGCGCTTCGCTCCGGGGACCTGCGGCCTTTACGGGAAGGGGGTGCCTCCAAGCCCGAGAGGTTTGGCAAGAATGACTGGCTTGCGCTGCATACACCATCCAGAAGCAAACGACGGAGTACCACCCTGAGTGATCAAGCCGCACGCGGCATGCATCGCCGCAAAAAACGCAACTTGCTTTAGCTGTCACCCTGAGTAAACATGCCGCGCGCGCGCGTTGCGTGTTTCGACGCCAGAAACTTAGCTTGCGCTAGCTGTCCAATCTGAGCGCGAACGCGCTGCCTTGGACCTATCGGCATCTTATCGCGCGACAGGTTAGCGCCCCTTTGGGGAGAGCCTCTGCCCACGGCACCAGCTACTGGTTGTTTCTGAGCACCGCTAATGTACTCGCTCCAAAATATGAGCTTGGTGGCGCGCGATGCGAAGCGCCCCGTAGGCGATGGACCTCCCGGCTGGCCGTCGAGACCCAATTATGCCCTAAAGGCACCCCCTTCCCGTTAATGCCGCAGGTCCCCGAAGCCAGGGGAAAGCGGGACGTGGGGATAGGTCTACTCCGCCTTCGCCCGGATCGACACATGCCACGGGATCAGCACCCGCTCCACCAGGCTCACCGCCAGGTAAAACGCAATCCCCAGCCCGCAGGCCACAATAATCCCCGACCACGAGCTGCGGAAGCGCACCTGGCTGGCCTCGTTGGCGATAAACGTCCCCAGCGATTTGTTCATCAGCCCGCCGTAGAACTCGCTCACCACCGCCCCGATCATGCTCAGGCTGGTGCACACCTTCAGGCCATTGAAAATATACGGCAGCGCGCTCGGCAGGCGCAGCTTGGCAAAAATCTCAATCTCGGGCGTGGCGTACGAGCGCATCAGCTCCAGCGCGTCCGCCGAGGCGGCGCCCAGGCCGCGCACCGCCGAGATCAGGCACGGGAAAAAACACAGGATAGCGACGATAACAATCTTGCTCGGCTGGCCGATGCCAAACCACACCCGCACCAGCGGCGACAGCGCAATGATCGGGATGGCATTCACCGCGATGGCAATCGGCAGCAGCGCCGCGCTCACCGTGGCAAAGCGCGCCAGCAGCAGCCCGATCAGAATGCCCAGCCCGCACCCAATCAGGTAGCCCCAGGCCGCCTCCTGGAAGGTGTACAAGCCCCGATCCAGCAGGTTGGCCCAATTTTCCGAGAAGGTCTGCCCGATGAGCGACGGGGCCGGCAGCAAAAAGCCCTGGATGTTGAACACCCGCACGCCCAGCTCCCAGATGATCAGGCCGGACGGCAAAATCAGGGTCGCCGGCAGATAGCGCCGCACGGCGGCCAGCAGCCGTGCCTGCCAGGGCGCGCCGATCGTCAACAGCTCGGGGGCGGCGTCCAGCGCCATCAGACCTCCCGCAGCCCTTCGCGCACCGCCGTCACCAGTTCAAAGAAGTGCGGCTGCTCGCGCGTCTCAAAGTTGCGCGGCCGCGGCAGATCGATCGTCACCACCTTCTCGATCCGGCCCGGCCGCGGCGTCATCACCACCACCCGGCTGGATAGGAACACCGCCTCGGCAATGGAGTGCGTCACAAAGATCACCGTCGTGTCGGTCTGGCTCCAAATATTCAGCAGCTCGGTGTTCATGCGCTCGCGCGTCATCTCGTCCAGCGCGCCAAACGGCTCGTCCATCAGCAGGATGGCCGGCTTAAACGACAGCGCCCGGGCGATGGACACCCGCTGCTGCATGCCGCCCGAAAGCTGCCAGGGATAGTGGCGCTCAAAGTCCTTCAGCCCCACCAACTCCAGCATCTCGCGCGCCCGCCGGTCGCGCTCGGCCGCCGGAAAGCGCATCACCTCCAGCGGCAGCTCCACGTTGTGCAGCACGTTGCGCCACTCATACAGCACTGGCGATTGGAACACAATGCCGTATTCCCGGTCCAGCCGCGCCTGGCGCGGCGTCTTGCCCTTCACCGAAATCTGCCCGTCCGATGGCTCGATCAGATCGGCCACCAGTCGCAGCAGGGTGGACTTGCCGCAGCCCGATGGCCCCAGCAGCGAGATAAACTCGCCCGGCGCGATGTCCAGGCTCACCCGCGACAAGGCGTTCGTCTGCCCGTTGGAGCCGCTGGCGCCAAAGCGCTTGCTCACATTTGTAATCGAAACAATCGGGCTCGTGCTTGCCATGGCCATCCGGTCTTAGTCCACTCTCGTCTGCCAGCGCACGGCTCGGCGCTCCGCCAGCACAATCGCGCCATAGGCCAGCAGGCCCAGCACGCCCGACAGCAATATCGCCGCCCACAGGTTGGGCGGGTCCGAGTTGTAATACTGCGCGAAGTACACCAGGTTCCAGCCCAGCCCGCGCTGCGAGCCGGTCATCTCGGCGATAAGCGCGCCAATGATGCTGGCCGTCACCGAGATCTTCAGCGCCGTGAACAGATACGGCAGCGAGGCCGGCATGCGCAGCTTGAACAGGATCTCGCGCCGGGTGGCGGCGTACGACTGCATCAGCTCCAGCGCCGCCGGCTCCACCGACAGCAGGCCGCGCAGCGTGTTGATAACCACCGGAAAAAAGGTCAGATATGAGGCGATCAGCGCAATTGAGAAAAAACCGCGCCCCAGCCAGATGACCACCATCGGCGCCACCGCCAGGATCGGCACGGTCTGCGACGCCACCACATACGGCAGGCAGCCGCGCTCCAGCAGCGCCGAATGCGCGAACACCACCCCCAGCGCAAACCCCGCCAGCCCGCCCATCACAAAACCGGCCAGCGCCTCGTAAACCGTGTATTGAGTCTGGTCCAGCAGGTACAGCCCCATCGGCTGGCCGGTGCCGGCTAGCGGCTTCAGGAAAGCCAGCGGAATGGCATAGATGTGCGGCAGGTTGAAGTCGGTGATGGCAAAGGCCACCTTCACCACTTCCCACACCACCAAAATGCCCACCACCAGCCCGCCCAGCGCCAGGCCGCGCCGCAGCAGCGACGGGCCGCGCTGCGCCTGGCGCCTGGCCTCGCCTTCCGCTTCGGTCGCTTCCAATTCCAGCAGGCGGCTATCGGCCATCGGCTAACAAGTTGACCACGGGCTGAGTGGAACGGTTCGGGTATTCATTGGCGTGTGTCGATTTTAACTGAAGCCGGGTCAATGTCAAATCTTTCACAATCCGAGCCAGCGCGTGGCCGTGCGCGGCCACGAAGAGATTGGCGC
>JAYTFQ010000211.1:0-2011 GCA_043734225.1 Anaerolineales bacterium
TGACGGGCGCGGCCCTGTTTTGGGAAAATATTCCGCGTTCAGCAAATTCAAATCCGCGTCGTCAGGTCGATGCGCACCTGAAAACTGCCGCTCTCAAGCCGGCGCGTTGCCGGCAAGCCGCCGCGCTGGATAAAGCGCAGCATGCGCACGTTCTGAGCGTTGATTTCGGCCACCCAGGTCGTTATGCCCTGGGCGCGGGCGTAGGGCAGCAGCCGGCCCAGCAGCCGGGTGCCCAGGCCGCGCTGCTGAAAGTCATCGGCCACCACCACGGCGGCCTCAGCCGCGCCCGGCCCTTCCGCTGGCGCGACTGAATAGCGCGCCACGCCGATAAGGGTCTCCGCGCCGGGCTGGCCCAGCGGCGGCAGCGTGGCCACAAACGCCATCCGGTCATGATAATCAACCCGCGCCAACGCCTCGGACTCTTCGTCGGTGAGAACCGGGTGGGCGCTCAGCCAGCGCAGATAGACGCTTTCCGGCGACAGGCGCGCGTGAAAGGCCTGCAAGCGAGGCGCATCATCCGCGCGGATGGGACGGAGCACCACCGGCGTGCCATCGCGCAGGGTGATCGTCTCGGCGGCGTGAAGCGGATCAGACATCACGCTTAGTCTACTCCTTTAGTTACTTTGCAAACGTAACGGAGGCCGTCATCCCCCAGCGCATCAGCGGCTGCTGGTCGGCCAGCTTGATGTGCGTGGTATAGGTCACATCGCCCTGCTTCTCCGCGAACACCGGGCTGATCTCGCTGACACTGCCGTGCAGCGGCGCGTTGGGCAGCGCGTCCAGCGTCACCGTCACGGCCTGCCCGGCGCTGATGCGCACCACTTCAATCTCGGTCAAGTTGCTCGTCTCCACCAGCCAGCCCGAGAAATCGGCCAGCGTGCCCACGGCCTGGCCGGGCGCCACCTGCTGGCCCACCTTCAAATCCAGATGCGCCATGGTGCCGGTAAACGGCGCGCGCAGCTCCGAATCCGTCAGCGCGGCCTGGGCGGCGGCCAACACCGCTTGAGCGTTATCCACCCGCGCCTGCGCCAGCCGCAGTTGGTCCGGGTCCGGCCCGGCCTTGAGCCTGTCATACTTGCGCTGGGCGTCGGCCAGGGTCGCCTGCGCCAGATCCGCCTTGGCCTGCGCCAGCTTGAGCCGGGCGGCGTCGGGGCCGCGCTGGGCGGCGGCCAGGTTGGCCACGGCATCGTCATAGGTCTTCTGCGCCTTGCCGACCCCATCAGCGGAGTTGGCCTGGGCGGTCTGGATGCGCAGCTCCAATTGGGTCTTGGTGTCGAGCGCTTGCTGGTAGGCCGAATGGGATAGATCCAGCGCAGTCTTCAGCGCGTCGCCATGGTCGCCGGCGTCCCATTTGGCCTGCAGGTTTTGATAGCGGCTGAACAGGATATTCACCTGGGCGGTGGCCTGCACCAGCGCCTGGCTATCCGAGCTGACCGTGCCGAGCAGATTATTGGTCTTGGCGGTATCCAGCGCCAGCTTCGCATCCGACACCGCGGTTTGCAGCCGATCGGACACTGGGTTCTGGATGTTGCGCAGGTCCTTCTGGGTTTGGGTGAGCGCGTCGGTGGCCGAGGCCACTGCAAAGGCTGCCTGGGCGGTGGCGAACGTGGCCGAGGCCTGCAGATCGGTGACGGCCTGCTGCGCGCTGAGCAGGTTGAGCTGAGCCGTGTTCACCTGAGATTTGAGCCCTTCGCTGCTTTTCAATTGCGCGATCAGCGCCCCGGCGGCGACCGTGTCGTTCTCGGCCACCAGCAGTTGGGCCACCTGCCCGCCGGTGGCAAACGACAGATCGAGCGACTGCGCCGGCAGCAGCCGGCCATCTGCCACCACTGACAGATCAGCCGCCACCGGGGGCAAGGCCGCCGGGGTGGGCGTGGCTGGCGCGCTGCAGGAGGCCAGCAACAGCGCCAGGATCGTCATCAACACTAATTTGTATTTCATCGGCATTCTCTTTCTCTTTGTAACTGCGATAACTTTGGAAAAAACATGCGCAGCGGGCAGGCGATGAAAT
>JAYTFQ010000212.1:0-5499 GCA_043734225.1 Anaerolineales bacterium
CCCAAAACGCGGCCGGGCGGCGATGCGGATTGTTCCGCATCGCCGCCCGGTTTCGTTCTGATCCAGGCGGGCCGCTCGTGGCCCGCCCATCGTCTCCCGCGATACGGGTGTTAGGAATTGGTCGTGCTGGTTGGCGCGGTGGTGGTGGGCGCCGGGCTGGTCGTGCCGCCGGCGTCATCCGCGTCATTGTCGTTCGGCCGGCCTGGGCCGCCGTGCTTGCCGGCGTGCTGCCCGATCGTCGCGTCGTTCAACAACTGGGTGGCGCTGGTGTTGAACTGCGCCAGTTGGGCGTCGGACTGAGCCTGAGTCAGCTTGCCGGCGGTGACCGCCGCCTGGAGCTGGGGGGTGAGGGCCGTTCGCGCGGCCGTGATCACGTCATCCGCCGTCTTGCCCTTGGACTGAGCGATCTGGGCCAGGGTCTGGCCGGCTTGCAGCTGTGTCTCGACTTCCTGATTGGTGAGACCGGTGACGCTGACGGTGGCCTGGATCAGCGCATCAGCGCTATCCAGCCCACGCATGCCGCCGCGGCCGTGGCCGCCGAAGCCGCCTGGCCCGCCGTGCAACTCGGTGTTAGCTGCCATTTGCGGGGCGCGGGCGTCGAACTCCGCCAGCTCCGCATCCGCATCCGCCTGGGTGGTTGTCCCAGCGGCAACGGCCTTCTGTTCCCCGGCTGCCAGCGTCGCGCGCGCGGCCGCGACGACGTCCGCGGCAGTTTTGCCCTTGGTGATAGCGATTTGGGCCAGGCTCTGGCCGGCCTGGGTCTGGCTGATGACATCCGGCGCGGTCAGGCCGGTGACGCTGGCCGCGGCGCTGTTGAGCAGGTCGCTCTCCTGCAGGCCGGGCAGGTCGGGTTGTTGATCGCCGGCCTGAGGACCGCCGGCATCCGGCGCGGTCGTTGTTGCGCCGGGCGCGGTGGTTGCCGCGGCCTGCGCCGAGGCCACATACGGGGCGGCGGCAACGACGGCCGAGGCCGCCATCACCATCGCGCCGATAGTGACGCCTACCATGATCGCTTTCCACTTCATAAACATTCGTGTCTCCCTTTACCGATAGTGACGTGCTGGCCGGGTTGCGCCACAACTGCGGCGCCCGGTGTTGATCCCTTATGCGCCGATTGGCGCCTGCTGAAAGGTCTCTTGCGCTTGGACATCCACCTCCCATCGTGGCCGGGATATTGGGCTCACGGTGACTACTTTACCGGCCAGCCATTCAAAACCGATTTAGGCTCAGTGAGCATCCTGTGAGCCCTGGCGAAGTGAGCGCTCATCTCATAACACCCGGCTGGGGAATGGTGCTAGAATTCCGCGCGTTAAGATGAAGACACCCACGCATGAGCCTTGAGCTGATTCGCGCCTCCATTCGCCAGACGGTCGAAAAACACGGCGACACGTTCAAGCGCGCCGCCCCCAGCGCCATCACTATCAGCCTGGTGGGAGCGGCGCTGCTGCCGGTTGCCCTGGGCACCCTGCCGGTTTCTGGGCCAGTGCTGGCCATGCTGGGCCTGGCGGGCGGGCTGGGGCAAGGCTTGTTGGGCAACTTTCTGAGTGATTTTGTCAAACAGCTCAACAAAGAGCGCCAGGCCAAGGCCATCAGCGAAGATGAAATCCGCTGCCGGCTGGAACAAGAGCTGCGCGCGCACTGGGACCGAGGCGGGGGCACACCCGGCGGCGCGGCGGCGGATGCCGCCGCCTGGCGCCTGGAAATCAGCCAGATGCTGCAAAAAACCGGCGGCATGGACACGGCGCTGTCGGTGGCCACGACCGATGTCAAGCAGTCGCTGGCTATCAGCTTTCAAGCCCTGAGCCAGGAGTTTCAGGAATTTGGCTGGGTGGTGCGCGATATGGCTCAATCGCTGGCCGATATCAGCGCCCAGCAGGGCCAGCAGATCGATTTGCTGCGGCAGATCCTGCAGACCCAGCAAGAAAATGCGCAGCAGGCCGGGGCCGGCCTGCAAGCCCTGGGCGACCTGATGCAGCGCGCGCCGCAGATGCGCGCGGCGCTGTTTGCCTTCCGGGCCGATTTCCAGGCCGCCTGCATCCAGGTTGAGGTGCTGGGCGATTACAAAGACCTGCACGATCTGCTGCACCGGCTGCAATTCGACTGCTACAACGTCATCATCAAGGCCGCCGTTCGTTTCCCGGCCGACGAAACCGCCCTGGACGATTTGCAGGATTACCTGCTGGGGCTAGAAGATATTCTGGCCCAACTGCGCACCGTCACCCGGCGCGCGGCGGTGGCCGCGGCCGACACGGCCTGGATCAGCGATGTGGCCGGCGCGCATGACGAGCTAAAGCAGGTGACCGAGCAGGCGGACGCCAAATTGCTCAAACAGGCTATCTGGCGGCTTAATCGCACACTGTCCATTCAGCCCACGCGCATTAATACCCGGCTGACGGCGGCCGCGCGCGGCCTGCGGCTGCCGGAGCTGGCGGCGGCTTGTGCCGTGGCTCTGGCCGTGGCGCGCGAACACCTGGCGACGCCCGGCCTGGATGCCGATAAGGTACGCCAGTTCCAGGCCGGCATGGAAGGGCTGGACAATCTGGGGCGCGCCTTGCAGACCCAGGTGGACGACCATGACCATTGGCAAGGCGTGGATGTGGAGCTGCGCCGGATTGAGGCCTTGATCGAGCCGGACCTGACAGAGCTGCAAATGTCGTGGCCGGATTTGAAGGCCATTGCCGCGCCGCTGTATCAAAGCCAGGGGGACGAGTGGGCGGTGGCGATGAGCAAAGAGGCCGAAGCGCTGGACGAGGCCCTGGCCTCCGACAACCCGGTGAAGACCCGGCGCGCCTTCCGCAACTATCGCAACCGCGCCGGGCATCATTTCTTTCAGGTGGATAGCGATCTGCGCAAGCTGTGCAGCGAGCTGCGCCCAATCGGCGAGCCGCTGACGTTGGTGCTGAGGTTGATCGAATGAGCGTTGAACCGGTGACCCGCCAGGCCAGCGAGATGAACCTGTTTCCTTCGCTGGCATCCATCCGCGCCGTGCACCGCGAGCTGCTCAAACAGCATCGCGAGGCCGGCAACGCGCCAGCGATGCTGGCGGGGCTGGATGACTTTATCTGGCGGGTGCGGGCCAGCGGCGCGCTGCTGGATGAGGATGCCGACCGGCAGGCAGCCCAGAGTCTGCTGGACTATTGGAGCACGCGCCTGTATCGGCTGGGGCACGAGGCGCCCGATGCCATTCTGGCCGAGTTCGACCCCAGCCTGACGCCCGATCTGGCCGACTCGCTCAACCCCTACGTTGGGTTGGAGGCCTTTCAGGAAAACAACCAGGGCGTCTTCTTCGGCCGCCAGCGGCTGATTGAGAGCCTGGTCGATCATCTACGCACAAACCGGCTGCTGGCGCTGGTGGGACCCTCGGGCAGCGGCAAGTCGTCGGTGGTGCGGGCCGGGTTGGCGGCGGCGCTCAAGGCCGGCGCCCTGCCGGGCAGCGCCGCTTGGGAGGTGCTGCCGCCGATTGTGCCCGGCGGGCAGCCGCTGGTGACCCTGGCACGGCTGGCCCAGGTGATGTCGGGCGACACCTCCGGACGCTTGCAGCCGCAGGCCGCCTTCCTCAAAGGCTCTGAGCAACTGCTGCAATCCGTCAAGCACAACGTGGTCGTCATCGTTGACCAGTTCGAGGAAATCTTCACCCTGTGCGGCGATGACCGGGTGCGCAGCGCGTTTGTGGCCAACCTGGTGGCCCTGGCCCAGGCGCCGGGCGCGCAGCACATTGTGATCTTGACCATGCGCACCGATTTTGAGGGCCAGGTGGCGCGCCTGGCGGATTTCCAGCCGGTGTTTTAGAAAGCGCTGGTGCGCGTCACGCCGCTGAACGCCGGGGAAATCCGCGAGGCGATCGAAGGCCCGGCCAAACTAGTCGGGCTCAAATTTGAGGAAGGCATCGTTGAGGCGCTGATCAACGACGTGCTGGGCGAAGCGGCCGCCCTGCCGCTGCTGCAGTTTACGCTGCTCAAGCTGTGGGAGGCGCGCGACCGCAACCGGGTGACCTGGACGGCTTATCGCCGGCTGGGTGGGGGGCGGCAGGCGTTATCTAACAGCGCCGATGCTTTTTATCGACAGCTCATCCCGGAGGACCAGGTGACGGCGCGGCGCATCCTGCTGCGGCTGGTGCGGCCGGGCGAAGGGCTGGAGGTGACCAGCAACCGGCTGCAGCGCGGGCGGCTGTATTACAAGGCCGAAGCGCGCGACCGCATCGACCGCGTGCTGGACAAGCTGATCCAGGCGCGGCTGGTGCACCGCACGCCCGGCGAGACCAACGCCGACGATCAGATCGAAGTGGCGCACGAGGCGCTGGTGCGCAACTGGCCGACGCTGATTGCCTGGCTGGAAGAAGAACGCCAGCATATTCGCGACCGCAACCGGCTGACCGTGGCGGCCGAACAATGGCAGTTGCGCGGGCGCGACGGCTCGGCCTTGTGGCGCGGCGCGCTGCTGGAAGAGGCGGCGCACTATGCCGACCTGAACGAGCTGGAAACCGAATTTATTACGGCCAGCAAGGCAGTGGTGGCGGCAGCGGCTGCCGCCGAGCGCCTGGCGCACGAGCGCGAACTGGAGTCGATGCGCAAGCTGGCCGCGGCCGAGAAGCAGCGCGCCGAAACCGAGACGCAGCGCGCGGAAGAGCAGACGCTATCCGCCAGCCGGCTGCGCCGGTTCAATCGGCTGCTGACCGGGGTGGGCGCCCTGGCGCTGTTGGCGGCGGCCTTTGCCTGTCTGGCGGCGCTGGCGGCGGCCTTCTTCGGCGTGCAGGCGCGCCAAAACGCGGCCAGTGCGCAAGCGGCCAGCACGCAGGCAGTGGCCCAACGCGGCATTGCGGTGGACGAGCGCGACCGGGCCGATGCGCAGGCCAAGCTGGCCCTGGCGCGGCAGTTGGCGGCGCAGAGCGCGGCCGTGGCTGGCCACCAACTGGACCTGGCTTTGCTGCTGGGCCTGGAGGCCAACCGTATCACCGACACGGTGGAAACGCGCGGCAGCCTGCTGAATGCGCTGGGCTTGAGTTCGCAGTTGGCGGCGCGTCTGGGCGACCACGACGGCACGGTGGCGGGGGTGGCTTTTAGCCCAGACGGCACGCTGCTGGCCTCCGCCAGCTATGACCAGAACATCATTCTATGGGATGCCAATGGCGATCACCCGGTCAGCCGCAACCCCACGGCCTGCGGCTGTCCGGTGACCAGCGTCGCCTTTAGCTCGGATAACAAGATCCTGGCCGCCGGCAGCGACAAGCAGGTATTCCTGCTCAGCAATCTCAACAGCAGCACGCCGAACAAGATTATTCTCAAGGACTATCCCAACTGGGTAGAGACCGTGGCCTTTAGCCCGGATGGCAAGACAGTGGCCGGCGCCGGCGACGACAGCAGCATCTATTTGTGGGACGTGGCCAGCCAGAAAGTCCTGGGCAAGCCCCTGACCGGCCACAAGAACCAGGTGTGGAGCATCGCCTTTAGCCCAGATGGGACGATGTTGGCTTCCGGTGGCCAGGACGGCACCATTCGGCTG
>JAYTFQ010000213.1:0-2575 GCA_043734225.1 Anaerolineales bacterium
ATTTCATCGACGGCCCGGCTCAATACGATTTTTTCCAAATTTCCCCCTTGATTTTCGCTGGCAGGCCGAAGCGCCTGAGCAGATACTTACCAATTACCATTTACTCTTTGCGCTTGTGCTTGGCGTGGGTCTGGCCGCTTACTTCGTTATTCCGGCTGTGCTTGAAACCCATGCGGTGCAGATCGGGCAACTGACACAGCCGGGCGACCTGGATTATCACAACAACTTTCTGGCGCTGGGGACGCTGCTGGCCCTGCCGGCCACGTTCGACGGCCGGCTGGTTTTTCGGGCGGTGCCGCCCAGCCTGAGCCTGGCCGCGCTGGCGTTGGCCGGGCTGGGGTTGGCCTGGCGGGCCTGGCACGCCCGGCGCGAGCAGCAGCCGGCCCTGGCGGCCTGGGACGGCGGGCTGTGGCTGGGGGTGCTGGGCGGCGGATTGCTCACCCTGCGCGTAACGCAGCCGATCTGGGAGCATCTGCCCGGCGCCAGCCTGATCCAGTTTCCGTGGCGGCTGGTGGGGCCGGCCAGCCTGCTGCTGGCGCTGCTGGCGGCCAGGGTGGTGGGCGAGGCAGCAACGGGCAGGGAGCCACCGGTCGACGAGGCGAGGCCGCGCCGGGCGTGGCTGTGGCGCTTCGCCCCCGCGCTGGCGCTGGCCGGGCTGTTTTTCTACTCGCTCACCTGGACGTTTTCGGCGGGCGCGCCGGCACCGGCCAGCGCCAGCGTGCGCGACCTGGCGGGCTATGAGCGCGACAGCGGCCAACTGGGCACGACCTCGGCCGGAGAATTCTTGCCGGCCGGCGTGGCCAAGCTGCCCGACCCGCACAGCCTGGACGGCGCTTACGCCGGGCACAATGTCATTGCGCGGCTGGGCGCGCTACCGGCAGGTGTGACGGTCGAGTCACAAACGGCCACGGTCAGCTCGGCGCAAGCGGTGGTAAGCGCGGCCAACGCGAGCCAATTGACCTTTGATTTCCTTGACTTTCCCGGCTGGCGCGCCCGGGTGGACGGACAGCCGGCGCCCATCACTGCCTCGCAGCCGAACGGCCTGATCACCATCGCGGTGCCGGCCGGCCAGCACAGCGTGGCGGTGGACTTTGGCGACACGCCGCTGCGCACGGCAGCCACGGCGCTGTCGTTCATCACCGCCGGCCTGCTGGCCATCATTGCCTCCGGCCGCCTCCCACTTTGGACCACTGGCGCTACCAGTGTGACTCATTTCGTGAGTCAGCCCCCCACACGCCCACACGCCCACACTCCCATACTCTTATGCGCTGTGGTCTTGCTCTTCGTTCGAGTCCTATGGATCGACGGGCACGACACGCTCTTCTCACGCTCGCGCTTCGACGGCGAGCACGTGGCCGGCGTGGGGCAAGCGCTGGACGCGAACTTCGAGGACCAACTGGTGCTGATTGGGCTGGAGCGGCCAGGCGGCAGCGTGGCCGCGGACGCAGCGCTGCCAGTAACGCTGTATTGGCGCGCGCAACATTTGCCGGGGGCCGATTACTCCAGCACGCTGCAGGTGTTGGACAATGCCGGCAACCTGTGGGGCCAATCCGACACGCAGAACCCGGGCGGGCTGCCGACCACGCGCTGGGGGCCGGGCCAATATGCGCGCGATGGGCATGTGCTGCGGCTGCGGCCAGGCACGCCGCCGGGGCAGTATCACCTGGCGGCGGGCGTCTATCGCGCCGGGGGCGCGGCGCTGAGCGTGCTGGATGCAGACCGCGTGCCGCAGGGGCAATTGCAGCCGCTGGGGGATATCACCATCACGCGGGCAATGCAGCCGCCGGCCGGTCTGGGCATCGCACAGCCGGCCCAAATAGCGCTGGGGCCGTTGACCTATCTGGGCGGGAGCCTGAGCAGCAGCAGCCCCCAGCAGGGTGACGTGCTGAGCGTGGAACTATTCTGGCGCGCGGAAGGCCCGACACGGCCCAACCTGGGCCTGCGGCTGGAGTTAGACAATGCGCAAGGGCAGCCCATCTATCTGGCAGATGGCCCGCCGGCCCGCGCTGACTACCCGACGCAGGCGTGGGCGACAGGGGAGATCGTGCGCGCCGTGGCGCGGCTGCCGTTGGCGGCCGAGACGCCGGCCGGGCCAGTGAGCCTGCGGCTGAGCCTGACAGGCGCGCCCGGTCTGCCGGGACCGGCGACCATCGCCAGCCTGGTGGTACAGGCGCCGCAGCGCTCCTTCCGCGTGCCGGCGATGGCGCATGTGCTGAACGCCGAGATGGGTCTGAGCGTGCGGCTGCTGGGGTACGACCGCGACGCGCAAGGGATCACGCTCTACTGGCAGGCCGTGGCCGGCATCCACGACAGCTACGCGGTGTTTGTGCACGCCCTGGATGCCAGCGGCGCCATTATCGCCCAGGCCGATGGGCTGCCGCTGGGCGGGACGCGGCCGACGACCAGTTGGGTGATGGGCGAGGTGCTGACGGACCGCTATAACCTGCCGCTGAAGGGCGCGGCAAGGATGGAGTTGGGGTTGTATGACCCGTTGACGCGCCAGCGGCTGGGGACCGTCCGTATTCCGCAGGAATAACTCCCGCGAGAGAGACGCGGCAGCGCCGCGTCTCTACGG
>JAYTFQ010000214.1:0-7399 GCA_043734225.1 Anaerolineales bacterium
ATTCGCACGCAGCTTCCCTATTTAGGCCGGATTCTTGCTACCGAAGTGGGGCGTCTGCCCTGGCGTTTTCGGCGAAACATAGTTCTTGCAGTAGAGTCACCATTGATTTCTTAGATCACCGCGGGGTCCGCCGCCCTGCGCCTGCCGCCACCGCAGCAACCTTTTCTAGCTCTTGCCCACCGTGTGCAGCAGGATGAAATTCGCCGGCACCATCTTGGATGGCGGCAGCCCGGCGATGACGATCACTTGCTGCCCGGCCCGCACCGGCGAGTCATACAGCATGCTGGCTTCCACATGCGCCAGCATCGCCTCCACCGTGTCGGCCTGCGGGATTAGGTACGGCGCCACTCCCCACAACAGCGGCAAGCGCTGATAGGTCACTGGGTCGGGCGTGAACGCCAGGATGGGCACTCGCGGCCGGGCCTTAGACATGATGCGCGCGTTGCGGCCGGTCAGCGTGAAGATCGCAATGGCGGTCACGTCGCGGTCCAGGGCCAGTTCGCCGGCGGCCCGCGCCAGCGCCACCGAGTCGTCCGATGTGGTCTCGTGCCCGCCGTGCCAGCGGCCCCATTCCTCGGTGTGCTGCTCGGCCTCTTTGATGATCGAAGCCATCATGCGCACCGACTCAATTGGATATTCGCCCGCCGCCGTCTCGCCCGAAAGCATCACTGCGTCGCTGCCGTCGTAGATGGCATTGGCCACATCGGATGCCTCGGCCCGCGTCGGCAGCGGGTTGGTGATCATCGACTCAAGCATTTGTGTCGCGGTAATGACAATCTTGCGCTGGCGGTTGGCCGCCGCGATGATGCGCTTCTGCGCCGTGGGCACCTGCTGCGGTGACAGCTCCACGCCCATATCGCCGCGCGCCACCATCACCCCGTCGGCCACCTGCAAAATGTCTTCCAGGTTATCCAGCGCCGACGGCTTTTCCAGCTTGGCGATGATCGGCAGCTTGGCGGCGTTCGGGTCCACTTCCACCAGCGTGCGTTTCACGTCGGCCACGTCTTGTGCGCGGCGCACGAAGCTGATGGCGATGTAATCGACGCCCTGCGCCACGCCAAAGGCCAGGTCATCGCGGTCCTTTTCGGTCAGGCTGGGGATATTCACCATCACGCCCGGCAGGTTGATACCCTTGTGCTCTTTCAACAGGCCGCCATGCACCACGCGCGTGCGCACGTCCGTGCCGTCCACTGCTTCCACCACCAGTTCCAGTTTGCCGTCGTCCAGCAGCAGCCGGTCGCCGCGGTGCACATCCCCCGGCAGGCCCACATAGGTGGTGGAGACCATGCCGGCCGTGCCCAGAATATCGCGCGTGGTGATGGTAAAGTCGGCCTGATCCTTTAGCAGCACCGGTTCGCCGCCAGTCAGCAGCCCCGTGCGGATTTTGGGGCCTTGCAGGTCTTGCAGGATGGCCACAGGCTTGGCCAGTCGGCGCGAGATGCGCCGAATGGAGGCGATGACCGCGGCATGCTCGTCGTGGGTGCCGTGCGAGAAGTTCAGCCGGGCCACGTTCATGCCGGCCGCGATGAGGGCGGCGATCTTGTCTTCCGAGCTGCAAGCCGGCCCCATGGTACAGACAATTTTGGTGCGGCGCGTCGACAGGTCCAAAATTCACCTCATCCTGATATTGCCACGAACCAACAGCCCTCGGCATCCTGGGCATATGCCGCAGGCCCGACGTGTCCGCTTAGGCACGATTTGGCGGGCGATTCCTGGGCTCGGCTGGATGCTAGCGCTTCCCGGGCCGATTTCGGAAATTATAACACGGCCCTCATCGCGAAGTTGCGGATAAAATGGGAAAAACATGTGCCCAGACGGGTCGAACAAGTTGGCTTGCCTGGGCACATGTCTCCCAAATTATCTGGGCGACCCCGCTGGCAGGCAGATCGGTTGCGCCCGCATAACTTTATGTCCGTACACTTGTCCTCCGGCCAGTGCCACTTCAAGTGCCAATTTACTCGCAAAAACCACTTGTGCCACTTGTGCCACTTCAAAACAGATAGGGTCGCTATTACTTTGTGGGGGCGCACCTGCCCCGAGCCGTTTTGGGGTTGCAGGCGCGCAGGGCTGGCTCTTTGTGGCAGCGCATTGCAGGCGCGATTGGCGGCAGCCGTATCGCCGCCATTTGCATGAGTTCAAAGCGGCCGACGGCGAACCCGCATCCTCCGCCATTTGCCTGCCAACCGCGCCCGGCAGTATAGTAAGACTACGCAAGCCAAAGCGGCGTTTAGTCAACTACGTATCATTTAGCAGAGGAACCTGCTGACGATGAACCAACAAGAAATTGAGGTCATCCTGGCGCGCCAGTTGGCGGATTATCTGGCCCTGCCTATCTTCCTGGTCGACCAGGAAGGCAATCTGCTCTTTTACAACGAGCCAGCCGAGAAAATCCTCGGGCATCGCTATGAGGAAACCGGCCCCTTGCCAGCGCAGGAATGGGCCACCATCTTCCAGCCCACCGACGAAGACAGCCACCCGCTGCCGCCCGAGCAGCTCCCGCTGCTGGTTGCGCTGCGAGAGGCGCGGCCCGCCCACAGCGGGTTCTGGATCCGCGGGCTCGATGGCGTCCTGCGCCAGATCGAAGTCATCGCCTTCCCGCTGATCGGCCAAAGTGACCGGCATCTGGGCGCGGTGGCCATCTTCTGGGAGCGACCGGCGTGAACGTGCGGCTGTGGGGGACGCGCGGCTCGCTGGCCGCCCCTGGGCCAGACACGGTGCGCTATGGCGGCAACACCGCCTGCGTGCAGGTGACGGCCCAGGATGGCACGGTGCTGGTGCTCGATGGCGGCACCGGCATCCGCCGCATCGGCCCGCTGCTGGGTTCAGCTCCGAGACGGGTAGATGTCCTGCTCACCCACCTGCACATGGATCACATCCAGGGCCTGGGCTTCTTTTCCCCGCTGCGCCTGCCCGGCTGGGAAGTGCACCTGTATGGCCCCGGCAGCACCACTCAAGGCCTGCGCGCCCGGCTCAGCCGCTACCTGTCGCCGCCCACCTTTCCGGTGCTGCTGCGCGAGTTGGCCTGCGATCTGCACCTGCACGAAGTGGCCGGCGGCGACTTTGACATTGGCCCCTTCCGCGTCTCGTCACACTTGGTCTGCCACCCCAACCACGCCGTTGGTTATCGCATCCAAGAAGGCGACTGCGTGCTCACCTACCTCCCCGATCACGAGCCCGCGTTGGGCGTGCGCCATTTCCCGCTGGCGGCCGAGTGGACGTCCGGCTATAAGCTCGCGGCCGGCGCCAACTTGCTGATACACGACGCCCAATATAGCAGCGCTGAATATGTTGACCGCGTCGGCTTTGGCCATAGCTCCATCAGCCAGGCCTTTCAATTCGCCGCCCTGGCCGGAGTCAAGCAATTGGCGCCCTTCCACCACGACCCGGCCCACAGCGACGAAGACCTCGACCGGCTGATGGCCGAGGCCATCGCCGAAGCCCAACCTGCCTTCCAGGTGACGCCTGCGATGGAAGGGGCCGTGTTCGAGTTATAAACCGCCTATCAAGAGAACCGGGCGGCCGCTGTTTCTTCTACGATTAGATTTGAATCACCGCCCGCACCGCCGGCCGCGCCAAAAAGCTCGCCCGCAGCTCAGGCGATCCGGCGTGGTCGGCGATAGACAGCACGATGGCCCGAGCTTGCGCCAACAAGGCCTCAGCCTGCGCCGGCTCGTCGGTCAGTGCTGCTTGCAGCGCCAGGATTTGCCACAACATTCTCTGTTGGCCAATCGCTTCGGCCTGCGCTTGAGCACGCCCGAGCGTAGCTTCCGCCGCGGCCGAGTCTCCGGCGGCCTGTTGCCCGCGAGCGCGCCAATACAGGATTTCGGCCAGCGGGCGGCGCGCCAAATGGCCCGTCAATTCCTCCGCCTTCTCGGTCAGCGCCAACACCTGATCAGTTTGCCCACGCAGCAGCCCCAGCTCACTGCGCACCGCGGGCACCAGGCCCAACAAAAAGTACAATGCACCGCGCAAATAGTAATTGTTCGTCTCGGCCAGCAGGCGCGGTTGCGCTGCGTCCAACGCCAACGCCTCGGCTGTTAGACCGCTGGCCAGATAGACACGGATTTCGACGGCGTGCAGCAGGGTTTTGTACATATGCGCGATTGGCGCCTCCACCGCTCGCGCTTTGGCCAAATCCGTCAGCGACTGCGTAACAGCTCCCAATTCACCGTAAATATCCGCCTGGTACGCCGGTATAGTAAAGAACGGAATGATGAAGCCCGAGCGCCGAGCATCGTCCAGGACCGCCTGGGACACGGCCAATGCGCGCGCAGGATCGCCGCGGTCCAAATAGCTTGGCGCCTGATTGATGCGGCTAAACGCCATGCCCCACCAATTGTTGATCGCGGCGCTCAGTTGGTAGCCCTCATCCGAAGCGGCCGCGCTGGCCTCAAATTGGCCGGCTTCAGCCAGCAGGCTGGCTTCGATCGCCAGGCTGTTGGCCAGCATGGGCTGGTTGCGCAGTTGACGCCATTGACCGATGGCTTCGCGGTTGGTGGCAATTGTGCGCGCCACCTGCCCAGTGGCAAGATAAACGTAGGAAAGGTCTTGCAGGCTGAAAGCCGCTTGCTCCTGCAGGCCCGCTGCACGCGCCAGCATCAGCGAGTGTTCACCGGCTTCAATGGCCTCGGGCAATTGGTCAGTCCAGTGATACAGGTTGAGCCGGGTCCATTCCAGTTTGGCCTCCGCGGCCTGATCGCCCAGTGACTGCGCCAGCGCCAACCCACGCGCCAGCAGCGCCTCAGCCATGGGCACGTCGCCCTCGGCCGTGGAACCCATGGCACGAATTTGCGCCTGGCCGGCGATGCCGTACAACTCCAGCACCGGCTGGGCGCGCTGCCGGCCCAGCGCCTCCAGTTGCTGGTAGTCGGCGAACGCTTCTTTGAAGCGCGCCGACAGCTCGAGCACGCGGCCGTGCCGGGTG
This sequence comes from Anaerolineales bacterium, assembly GCA_043734225.1. Taxonomy (GTDB): domain Bacteria; phylum Chloroflexota; class Anaerolineae; order Anaerolineales; family UBA6663; genus JAYTFQ01. Next base: position 4,925 of record JAYTFQ010000214.1, read on the forward strand.
TACAGGTGCAGCACGACAGCGGCGCTCGCCTCCGAGCGGCGCGCCAGTTCAGCGGCCCGCGCGTAATGGCTTTCAGCCTCCGCGATTGCAAACAGCCGGTAAGCGGCGTCGCCGGCCAATGCATAATATTTCAGGGCCCGCGCGTTGTCGCCAGCTTCTTCGAAATGGAAGGCCAGGGTCGGCGCGTACTGCTCCAATTGCGTTGGGAACAGGGCTTCAAGCGCTTCGCCCACGCGCTGATGAAACTCGCGCCGGTGCTTCCTCAAAATGGTGCGGTAGGCCGCTTCCTGAAGCAGGGCGTGCCGAAAACTGTACTCGCGTTCGGGCAGGCGCGCGGCCTCAAAGATCAGGTTGGCCTGCTCCAACTCGCCCAGGCGCGTGTCCAACCCGGCGCCGGCGTCCAGGATGGCATCGAGCACCCGGTAATAGAAGGTGCGTCCGACAATCGCGGCAATTTGCAGCGTCCGCCGGGCATCGTCCGCCAGCCGGTCGATGCGCGCGATTAGCAGCGACTGCAAGCTGTCTGGGATTTCGAACTGCGGCGCTTCGCTGCCGGGCGCGGCGCTGGCCGCCATCGCCCCGTTCTCTATCAGCGCCCGCACCACTTCCTCAACAAAGAGGGGATTGCCTTCCGCGCGGGCCAGAATGCGCTCGCGCATCTCGGGGTGCAGGTCGCCGGTGGAGACCAGTTGGTCCACCAGAATTCCGCTGTCCCCAGCGCTCAGCGGCCGCACTTCCACCTGAGTCAGGCGCGAGGCGTAATCGCGCTCGGCCGCCCGCTTCAACTGCCAGCCAGCCGCGCCTTCATCCGGACGCAAGCTGTACAGCATCAGCAGGCCAATCTCACTGGCCAGCGGCAGCAAGGTCACCAGTAACGCAATCGACGCCGGATCGGCCCAATGCAGATCTTCCAAGACCAGCACCAGCGGACCCTGGCTGGCCCATACGCGGCACAGCACCGGCATTAGGGCCAACAGTTGCGCCTTGAAACTCTCCCCTTCCAAACCCATCTCCGGCTGGCCAGCCTGGTCGAGCTGGAACAGGGTTACCGCCACCGAGGTCGCGTTAGCCTGACTCTCGGCCGGCATCAGCGCCACCAGCGTGTCGAGCTTGCGGCGCAAGGTTTCAAGTGAGTCGTTTTCATTCGCGCCGCTGGCTGCGCGCAGCAAATGCCGCAGCAAACCATAGGCCTGGCCGGCTTCATAGGAAAGGCTGGCCGCCTCCAGCCAACGGCCCATGGCGCTGTTGGGCGCGGCGTCAAAGTCTCGTCGCAGCTCATGCACCAGGCGGCTCTTGCCCAAGCCGGCCTCGCCCAGCAGACCGATGATCTGCCCTTGCCCAGCCAGCGTCGACTGCAGCGCCTGGCGCATCGCGCCCAGCTCGGCGCCGCGGCCCACCAGCGGCGTATCCGGCCCGTCCAGCCCGCGCAGCCGGCCTGGCGCGGCGAGCGCGCCCAACACGCGGAAGGCGGGCACCGGCTCGGCCTTGCCCTTGACCTCCAATCCGCCCAGCGCCTCAAATTCAAACAGATGCGCCACCAGCCGATGCGTCGGGCCGGCAATCTGCACCGTGCCCGGGCGCGCGGTCTGCTCCATGCGCGCGGCCACGTTGACGGCATCGCCCATCGCGGTGTATTCCACATGCAGGTCGGAGCCGACGGCCCCCACCATCACCATGCCCGTGTTCACGCCCACGCGCACATCAAAATCCAGCCCCCATTTGGCCTTGATCTGTTCACGATAAGGCCGGATTTTGTCGACGATTTCCAGCCCGGCCAACACCGCCCGCTGCGGATCGTCTTCGTGGCCGATGGGCGCGCCGAAAAAAGCCAGAATGGCATCCCCCATCATGCGCGCCAATGTGCCCTCGTAGTGATAGACCGGAGTGATCAGATGTTCAAAAGCACCATTCATGATCTCCGCCCATTCCTCGGGATCGAGGTGTTCGGCGGCCGCGGTCGAGCCCTTAACGTCGCAGAACAGAACGGTCACGATGCGCCGTTCGCCGACCATGCCGCCGCTGGCCTGGGCATCTTCCAATTTGGCCAGCAGTGTGGCCGGGATAAATTTGTGCAGTTGGGTTTGCAGCGGACTGGAGGCCGCCGCGCTGGCTGGCGGCAGAGCCGCTGCCGGCGCAGCCGATGGCGTTGGCCGGGCCGCGGCCGGGGTGGCGGGCGCCGCCTCCACCACACCCAGGCGGGTGCCGCAATTGTCACAGAAGCGCGCGCCGGCCCGGTTCAGCGTGCCGCACGCTGGGCAGGCGCTGGGCAGCGCCTGGCCGCAATTGTCACAAAAGCGCGCGCCATCGCGGTTGGGCGTTTGGCAAGCCGGACATACGATCGTCATGCTGTGTCCAGTTTAACCGGCGTTCCAGCGCCGTCAAGGCACCCCAAACTCTGGTATTATCTCGCGAGCAATCGGAAGCGGAAAGAAAGTGCGCCTGTGACGGAACGAAGCGAACAAAAACAAATTCTGT
>JAYTFQ010000215.1:0-2647 GCA_043734225.1 Anaerolineales bacterium
AGTCGCCAAATGAGACCCGCGGGCAACAAAGTTGCCGGCGGGTCTCATTTGGCGACTCATGTTTCATTGGCGTTCCGCGGCAAATCATCGAGCGCGGCCATGATCCGCGCCACGGTTTGTTCTCGATCCAGCGCCTGGCCGCGCGCGCTGGCGGCGGCAAACGCGTCCGGCGCCAGCTCGGCCGCCGCCCGGCGCACGACCCACTCGGCCCCCGACCGGCCGAGCAGCAGCCCCAGCCATTTCGCGCCATGGCCGATAAGGGCTAGAATAGTCACACCCTTCTTCGGTCAGTGGGGCGGGGCAGGCAGCCAGGCTGCCGGCCCGGCCCCACTGGCCGAGCATCCCACACCCACAGGAGCCGTATGAACCCACTTAAAACGAACAGCAGCGCCCTGACCGATGGCCCCAGCCGCGCCGGCGCGCGCGCAATGTTCAAGGCCGTCGGCTTCACCGACGACGACCTGAGCCGCCCGATCGTGGGCGTGGCCAACACCTGGACCGAGATCGGCCCATGCAACTTCCATCTGCGCCGGCTGGCCGCCAAGCTCAAGGAAGGCATTCGGGCCGCCGGCGGCACACCCATGGAGTTTAATACCGTCTCCATCTCAGACGGCATCACCATGGGCGCGCAGGGCATGAAGACCTCGCTCGTCAGCCGCGAGGTGATTGCCGACTCGGTGGAGCTGGTGGCGCGCGGCAACCACTTCGACGCCATTGTGGGCCTGGCGGCCTGCGACAAAACCAACCCGGCCATGGTTATGGCCCTGGCCCGGCTGGATATCCCCGGCCTGGTGCTGTATGGCGGCTCCATCGCCCCCGGCTCGTTCGAGGGGCATGATGTGACTATTATGGATGTATATGAGGCCATCGGCGCGCACGGCAGCGGCAAGCTGACGGATGCCCAACTGAAGGCCATTGAGGATTCGGCCTGCCCCGGCGCCGGCGCCTGCGGCGGGCAATTCACCGCCAACACCATGTCAACCGTCATGGAGTTCCTGGGCATCTCGCCCATGGGCAGCAACGGCATCCCAGCCACGCTGACCAGCAAGGATGAAGTGGCCTTTGAGGCCGGGCGGCTGGTGATGGACCTGCTGCGGCGCAATGTGCGCCCCAGCCAGATCATCACGCGCCAGTCGCTGGAAAACGCCATCGTCTCGGTGGCCGCCACCGGCGGCTCGACCAACGCCGTGCTGCACCTGCTGGCCATCGCCCACGAGTTGGGCATCGAGCTGCACATCGACGACTTTGACGCCATCAGCAAGCGCACGCCGCTGATCGCCGACCTGAAGCCCGGCGGCCGGTTTGTGGCCACCGACCTGCACCGCGCCGGCGGCATTCAACTGGTGGCCCAGCGGCTGCTGGAGGGCGGTTATCTGCACGGCGAGGCCATGACCGTCACCGGGCGCACGCTGGCCGAAGAAGCCGCGCGCGCGGTGGAAACCCCCGGGCAGGAAGTGGTGCATCGCACCAGCCAGCCGCTTAAGGACACCGGCGGGCTGGTCATCCTGCACGGCAACCTGGCGCCGGATGGGGCGGTGGTGAAGGTAACCTCGCAGAGCCATCACCTGCAGCGCGGGCCGGCGCGCGTGTTCGACAGCGAAGAGGCCGCCTTTGCCGCGGTGCAAGACCACCAGATCGTCGCCGGCGACATTGTGGTCATCCGCTATGAGGGGCCGCGCGGCGGGCCGGGCATGCGCGAGATGCTGGGCGTGACGGCTGCCATTGTGGGCGCCGGGCTGGGCGAGTCGGTGGCGCTCATCACCGACGGGCGCTTCTCGGGCGCCACGCGTGGCCTGATGGTGGGCCACATCGCGCCGGAAGCCGCCCAGGGCGGGCCGCTGGCCGCCGTGCGCGACGGCGACATGCTGGTCGTCGACATCGACGCGCGCCAACTGCGCGCGGAAGTGCCGGACAGCGAGCTAACCGAGCGCCTGCGCGGCTGGCAAGCGCCCACGCCGCTGTTCAAGACCGGCGTCATGGCCAAATACGCCAACAGCGTTTCGTCCGCCGCCACCGGCGCTGTGACGATTTAGCGCGGCGCGCACGGAATTGATTACGTCTTAGCTCGTTCTAAAATGCTCAGCAGAATTAGGGGCCATGGCCCGGCGTTTGTTTGGTCATAGCCCCTAATTCTGCCAAAACTTAGCAGCTGGTTTGCATGCTACAAAATGCCGGCCTAAGCGATTGGGTTTTGTTGTGCGCCCGTGCCGCTGGAGCGCGGCCAATCCCCGAGATGGTTGCTACGCGCTGATAGCGCAGGTGATCGCCTGGCGTATCCAGCCGGCGGCATATGTGCTGAACTTGTGGCCGCCGGCCGGGTCGAACTTGTCCTCGGCGCGCAGCAAGCCGGTGTTGCCGGCCTGGATCCGGTCCAGCATGTTGACCCCGCGCCCGCCGTGGCGCCTGGCCAGGCTGGCCACCAGCCTCAGGTTCGCTTCCACGAGACGCTGGCTGGCCTCGTCGGCGCGCCGATTCATCTGGTCGAATTCGGCTTGTATATCCGCCTCGGCCGGCAGCCATGATCGGAAGGTGAGAGCCGTCGGCCAGAGCGCCTCGGCCGGATAGCGCGGTTGGCCATTGAGGTATTCAGACAGCCCATTTTGGACCTGAGTTGGAAACATATAGAACGCGACAAAGACTTCCCACG
>JAYTFQ010000216.1:0-2138 GCA_043734225.1 Anaerolineales bacterium
CATGGGTGGTCTTTGAAAGAAACGTATCCCGCCGAACTGTCGATTTCATCGACAGTTCGGCGGGATACGTTTTTTCACTCTGGTTTTTGGAGATTGAGAGAACAAGACCTCGCGAGCCAAAGTCTACAGCTTCACTCCCACCGCCGTCCCGGCCTTGGTCAACGCCTCCCACAGCCGGTCCTCCACCGGAATGCCCTCGGCCAGCCGCTTCTGGGTGGTGCGATATTCCGGCTCGCCTGGCACCAGGATTTCGCTTACGCCCGGCGCCGGGCGCGCGGATTTGATCCAGGCGATCAGGTGCTGCATGCTGGCGGTGAACTCTTCCAGCGGCTGGAAGTCCACAATGTTGATCGCCTGGAAGCACAGCCCGTTGCCGCCGTTGGGCGTGGCCGGGCCGACCGTGCCCGCCCCGGAGAGCACGCCCCCCAGGATCTCCGCCATCAGCGCCAGGCCGGTGCCCTTGTGGCCTACCAGACCGCCCAGCGGCAGCAGCGCTCCCGGCGGCGTGCCGTACAGCACGTTCGGGTCGTTGCTGGGGTTGCCTTCGGCGTCGATCAGGCAGCCGGGCGGCAGAAGTTTGTTGTCGTACAGCGCCACGCGCGCCTTGCCCTCCGGGATGACCGACGTCGTCAGGTCCACCAGGATCGGCCAGGCGGCCCCGCTGGGCGCGGCGAAGGCGATGGGGTTGGGCGCAAAGCGCCCCTGCATGCCGCCAAACGGCACCACGGTCGCGCCGCCGGCATACGAATTCACGAACGCCTGCCCAATCAGATTCTCGGCGGCGGCCAGGCTGGGATATTCGCCTACCCGGCCGATGTGCTGGCTGCCGCGCACCACCACGGTGCCGGTGCCGGCCGCGCGCGCTTTTTCCATGGCCAGCGTCATGGCCCGGCGCGCGATCACCGGTCCCCAGCCGCGGTTGCCGTCCAGCACGGCCGTGGCGCGTGTTTCGCGCACCAGCGTAATGGGCGCGCCCGGCTTCAGCCCGCCGGAGCGGATGTTGTCGATGTACTGCGGCAGCCGGATGATGCCGTGCGAGTCGTGGCCAGCCAGGTTGGCCCGCACCAGCACCTCGGCCACATAGCCGGACTCGTCTGGCGGCGAACCGGCCGCGTTCAACAAGCGGGCGGCCAGATCCAGGGCCTCCGCGGATGGCATGGCGCGCATGCGTCACTCCTTGGAAAGTATGCGCTGCTTGAATTCCTGCAGCGAGCGGATGGCGCCCTGCTGGATGAACATCTCGTCATCGCCCATGGCCAGCAGTTGGGCCCCGCGGCTGGCCCACGCGAACTGGTCGTCCATGGGCCGGCCCGTGCCAAACGGCAGCTTGGCCGCCACCGCCTTGGCGATAATGGTGTCGATGGCCGCCACCGCCGCCGGCTGGCTGGGGTCACCGTTGCAGCCCAGGCTCATGGATAGGTCGGTCGGCCCAATGATGATGCCATCCAGCCCCGGCAGGGCCACAATCTGGTCAATCTCCTGCAGCGCCCCGGCCATCTCCAGCATCACCAGCACGATGGTCTGGTCGTTGGCGCTGTTGAGGTATTCACCCCAATTCTGGCCGTAGCGGCTGGGCCGGCGCGGGCCGGTGCCGCGGACGCCCACCGGCGGGTACTTGGTGGCCGCCACCGCCGCGGCGGCCTCGGCCGCCGAGTTGATCTGCGGCACCAGCACGCCGGCCGCGCCGATATCCAACACGCGCTTGATGTAGGCCGGGTCATTGTCGTACACGCGCAGCAGCGGCAGGGTGGGCGTGCCCTTCAGCGCCATGAACAGGCTTTGCAGCGGCTGCAAGTCATAGGCGATGTGCTCGGCGTCAAAGATCACCCAGTCGAACCCAAGATCGCCAATCATGTCCGCGATCGTCGGGTCGGTCAGCCGCAGCCACATCCCGGGGCTCGGCTTGCCGGATTTCCATTTGCTCTTAAGCGTGATACCGTCCATGCGCGCTTGCCTCCTGGGGCAGTCAGTTGCTGGCAGATCAGTTGGTTGGAATGGAAACCGCCCTATTTGATTCCTGGGCGGGTCTTGACTATCATACATACCTCTGGCTCAGGCCGCAACGCGTTTAACATGGGAGAGACTTCCGACTTTGGGATGCTGAGCGCAGCGGCGTTCAACTGAACGCCGCTGCGCTC
>JAYTFQ010000217.1:0-2332 GCA_043734225.1 Anaerolineales bacterium
GCTGAATCTTGAGACCCAGGCCGTCAAAGATGTTATGGGCCACGGCGTAGCGCTGCATCTCGTCAGTGCCGCCTAGCAGGCGCAAGGCGCGGGCGTCGCGATAGATGCGCGAGATAGCGTATTCATCGCTGAAGCCATAGCCGCCGTGCACCTGAAGCATTTTGTTGGCGGTGTCGTGCGCCACGCGCGCGCCAAACACTTTGGCCATGCTGGCCTGCGGGCCATAAGGCTGCCCAGTATCCGCCAGCCAGGCGGTGTGCTCCACCATGTGACGCAGCGCCTCGATGTCCACCGCGCAATCGGCCACATAGTTCTGGATGGCCTGTTTGTGCGCGATGGGGCCGCCGAATTGGCGGCGCTCCATGGCGAATTTCACGCCCAGCGCCAGGGCGCCCTCAGCCGCGCCCAGCGCCGCGGCTGCCAGGCTCAGCCGCACGCGGTTGAAGGCCCGCAGCAGCAAGTCCCAGCCCTGGTTCATCTCGCCCAGCAGGTTCTCGGCCGGCACGCGGCAGTCTTCCAGGTACAGGGTCCGGATGTCCAGGCTGCGCAGGCCGAGTGTCGGCTCGCGGTGCCCGATGGTCAATCCGGGCGTGCCGGCCTCGACGATGAAGGCGCTCAGCCCGTGGTGGCGGGCGGCCTGGTCCGTCAGCGCCAGCACCACATGCACGCCGGCCAGGCCGCCATTGGTCACCCACGACTTGACGCCGTCCAGCCGATAATGCCCATCTTCGCGGACAGCGCGCGTTTGCAGCGCGCCGGCGTCCGAGCCGGCCTCGGGCTCAGTGACCGCGAACGAGCCCAGCTCGCCGCCGGCCAGGCGCGGCAGATAGACCTGCTTCTGCGGCTCGCTGCCGCCGTCCAGGATGGTCATGGCTGTGAGCATGTTGTGGATGCCGATGGCGGCCGAGGTGGACAGACAGTGGCGGGCAATGGCCTCGATCAGCAGACCGTAGGTCAGATAGTCCATCCCGACTCCGCCATACGCCTCTGGAATGGTGGCGCCCAGAAAGCCCTGATTGGCGGCCTTGGCCAGCAGCGCCATTGGCGGCTCTTCGGTGCGGTCGTTGTGCTCGGCAAGAGGCGCCACTTCCTTTTCGGCGAAGTCGCGGAAGAGGTCGCGGAACATAAGTTGTTCTTCAGTGAGAGCGAAGTCCATAAGTGACCGCCGATCTGAGCGGACACATAGGTCCGCCCCAACAAGTCCGCCCCAACAGGTCCGGCCCGACGCAGGTCTCTTGCTGCTAATTCGCCCCCGGCGTGGCAGCGGGCGGGTGGCCGCCGTTGCTGCCGCTCTTCAGCCGGCGCAGCTCGGCCTCCATGGCCTCGTTCGCCTCGCGCAGTTGGGCGTTCTCGGATTTTAAGGCGCGTGCCTCGTCCGGTTTAATCTTTGGCAGCTTTTCCTGGCCCCAGACCTTGATGGTGTCGTTGGTCGGCCGCGCCAGGCGCCGGCCATAGGCCAGCCACCAGGCGGCGGTCAGCGCCAGGGCCAGGGCCAGCCCCAGGCCAGCCTCGCCCAAATGCCCGCCCACGCTGGCCCAGCGCCACTCGCCCACGCCGGCCGGCAGCACCAGCAGAAGGAGCATCAACCACAGCACGCGGCGCTCCACGCGCAGCACCAGGAACAGCAGCGTCAGGTCCATCACTGTCAAACCGAAAAGGTTGAGACCGTTCATCGATCTTTGAAAACTGGCTGACGCTTGGCCAGAAAAGCCGCCGCGCCCTCGCGGCCGTCCTCGGAGATTGCGGCCTGGCCAAAATTCTGCGCCTCGATGGCCAGCCCGGCTGCCAGCGGCTGCTCCAGACCGGCCACCACGGCCTGCAGCGCCAACTGCACTGCCAGGCCGCTTTTCTGGCTGATCTTCTTGGCCAGGTCACGCGCCGTCTTGAGCACCTCGCCGCCCGGCACCACCTTGTTGACCAGGTTGATCCGGTAGGCTTCCTGAGCGGTGATGGCATCGCCGGTGAGGATCAGCTCGATGGCCTTGGAAGCGCCCACCAGCCGCGGCAGGCGCTGGGTGCCGCCCCAGCCGGGGATGATGCCCAGATTGATCTCTGGCTGGCCCACTTTGGCCCGGTCGCCAATGATGCGCAGGTGGCAGGCCATGGCCAGCTCCATCCCGCCGCCCAACGCCACGCCGTTGATGGCGGCGATGAACGGCTTGGGGGCGTTCTCGATCTTGGTGTAAAGGGCGTGCACGGACTGGCTGACCATGACGGCCTGGCTGGCATCCGCCATCTTGGAAAATTCGCTGATGTCGGCCCCGGCCACAAAGGCGATCTGGCCGGCGCCCGTGATCACCACGGCTTTGACCTCGGGATTGGCAATGGCCTC
>JAYTFQ010000218.1:0-2773 GCA_043734225.1 Anaerolineales bacterium
CGAGCAGCTCATCGTGGGCCTGGCTGCCCAGGCGGCCATTGCCCTGGACAACGCTCGGCTATACCACGCCCAGCAGCAGGCGCGCGAACACTTGGAAGCCCGCGTGGAGGCCCGCAGTGCGGAACTTCTCGCCAGTGAGGCCCGGTTTCACTTGCTGGTCAACAGCGTACAGGATTACGCGATCTACATGTTGGATCCGGACGGCTTCGTGGCCAGTTGGAATACGGGCGCTGCCCGCATTAAAGGCTTTGCGGCCGACGAGATCATCGGCCAGCACTATTCGAAATTCTATACGCCGGCGGAGGTGGAAGCCGGCCACCCGGTCCGCAACCTGGCGCTGGCGCGTGAGCACGGCCATTTCGAGGCCGAAGGCTGGCGCGTGCGGAAGGATGGCTCGCGCTTTTGGGCGAATGTGGTCATCTCACCGGTGCATACCGCCACTGGCGAGCTGGTGGGTTACGCCAAGGTGACGCGTGACCTCAGCGAGCGCCGGCAGATGGAAGACGAACTGCGCCAGTCGCGTGAGCAGTTACGCGAGCTCTCTCGGTATCTGGAGCGGGCGCGGGAAAACGAGCGGCGGGCGATCGCGCGCGAAATTCATGATGAGCTGGGGGGCACGCTGACCGGGCTGAAGATGGATGTGACGCGCCTGCGGCGCCACATTGATAGCGCGGGCCAGCAGAAGCTGGAGGATTATGCCAGGGCGATTGACGCCGCGGTGGAGAGCGTGCGGCGCATCGCCACGCAGTTACGACCGGCGGTGCTGGATGATTTTGGTGTGCTGGCGGCCATGGAGTGGCAATTGCGCGACTTCGAACGCCGCTCCGGCATCACCTGTCACTGGCACTGCCAGCTTGATAAAGTGGCGCTGCCCGATGCCGCCGCCGTGGCGGCCTTTCGCGTGTTTCAGGAAAGCCTGACCAATATTGCCCGGCATGCGGGTGCGACCGAGGTGCATGCCACCTGCGGCCTGGCAGACAAGCAGTTGCAGATCAAAATTGAAGACAATGGCGTCGGAATTACGCTTGAACAGATTCAGGGTACCGGCTCGTTAGGCCTTGTCGGGATGCGAGAGCGCGTCAGCCAGCACGGTGGAACGATCACCATTGGTGGTCAGCCCGGCGCCGGTACGACCGTCTCCATCATGCTGCCTGTGCCGACAGGGCCCGGCTAGACCAACGCGCTGCGGACATCACGGGGGATCGCGGTTTCGATAGTCGGCGTGGCGCCGCCAATCGCTGGGTGGATATGATCCGCGTGCTCATTGTTGACGACCACAAGACGGTACGGCTCGGCCTTCAAACGTACTTCCACGAGGAAGCAACCGGCTATCATATTGGAGAGGCGGCGACGGGCCAGGAAGCCCTCGAAAAATGCCGGACCGAAATGTGGGATGTCATCCTGCTCGATCTCTCTTTACCAGACGTGGGCGGCCGCCAGGTCTTGCAGCAATTGCACGACGAACGGCCGGCACTGCCGGTCATCATGCTGTCATTCTTTTTGGAACACTCCCACGTGCGCCAGTGCCTCGGGGCCGGCGCGGCTGGCTACCTTGCCAAGGAGGAAATCCCCGAGCACGTGCTGCCCGCCATCGAGGCCGTGCTGGCCGGGCGCACCTATCTCAGCCCCGGCGCGCAGACTGTGCTCTTGGAGAGTGACAGGTAGGGCCTACCGGCGGAGGCCCGAAGGCTATAGGACATTTTCGAATTGTGACACTGAACGGAAAGGCCAAACTCCACGCCGAATCATAACCGCGGTGCCCTCGAAGCAGGCGCCTCCGGCTATTTGACCAAAGAGACGGCGCCTAATGAGTTGGTGGCCGCGATTCACGCGGTTCTCAACGGCCAGACTTACCTCGGCGACGGTCTGGCCAAACTGCTCTGAATCCGCAGAGGTGCAGGAACGGCGCATTCGGGTGGCGAGCGGTGCGCGGTCACGCGCGTCGATGAAATACGATCTGAGGCTTGCACTGGTGCGCATGTGTGGGCCACGTCCTGGCAACACGCGCAAGTGCTGCTGATCGGCGCGATCTTGGTGCCAGGTAGCCGCACGGTCATAGCCGTGCTGCGGACACTTGCACCTGCGGCAAGTGCAGGTGTCATGGGGCTGAGTGGCGAGCGTCAGTTTCAGACGTATCATCGCGTGCTCAACCGTCCCGCACCTGTGGTGGGGCAGGTGTCCGGTGGGTCTTGATCCGTGACCCGCAAGGCAAGTTCCGCACCCAGGCGTTGTTGTGCACGGATATGACCATCGATCCGATCCAGACGCCTTGACTTGCCGCAGGTGCAAGTGTTATCAAATGGTTCGTGTTGCGTTGGCAACTGGAAGTCACCCTGCATGAAGCGCGTGAACACTTGGGCATGGAGACGCAACGCCAGTGGTCGGACTTGGCGACACTTGCCCCACGAGCAGGGCGAGTGCGGGTCTTGCGCCCCACGCCGGCTTTGCTGGCGCTGTTCTCGCTGGTCACACTCTTGGCGCATCAACCTACGCGCCGCCGCAAGCTGCCCATCCGACAGGCGGCCTGGTATCACAAGCCGCGACCGACCTTCAGTGACGCCCTGGCACTGGTCCGCCGGCAAATCTGGGAGCAGACGTGTTATCCAGCAGTCGCTCTGCGGGGCGACCGCAAGAAATTACCGGCAGTTTCCGATTGATGTAGCAACAAGGCCATCATTCAGAATTGGCAACTATCAGTGGGATGGCGCAGACACTGCGCTGTAAACAAAGAAATCAAAGATGTTTTTGCCGAAATGGAGGCCATGGTCAGACG
>JAYTFQ010000219.1:0-4326 GCA_043734225.1 Anaerolineales bacterium
GCCAAAACATCCTTGATTACCTTGTTTACCGCGAAGTGTCCGCGCCGCCCGGCTGGGCAGTTACGAGGCCTGCATCATAACAAGGCGCCCGCCTGGCCGGCAGGCGGTTTTGACAGGACGGTTGTTTTCAATAGACTCAACGCGCTTGGCCACAGACCAGCAACTGGAGGCGAGCCATCCTCGAATCATCCTTGGAAACACCCAGATTACGCTTGCGGCCGATGCGGGCCGAGGATGCCGGCCCGCTGCTGGCGATCTTTAGCGATCCCAAAGTGATGGCGGCATTCGGCGGTGAGCTGCTCGACGAGGCCCAGATGGAGCAGTGGGTGGCGCGCAACCTGACGCACCAGGCCGAGCATGGCTATGGCCTGTACGCGGTGATCCTGAAGGCCAGCGGCAAGCTGATTGGCGACTGCGGGCTGGAGCGCGTGGACCTTGCTGACGGACCAGCGGCGGAGCTGGGCTACGACTTTCGCAGCGACCACTGGGGACAGGGTTACGCCACTGAAGCAGCCAGCACGGTGCGCGACTACGCGCTGGTCGCGCTGCGCGACCGCGTGCCGCGGCTGGTGAGCCTGATCCGGGTGGGCAACCGCGCCTCGGCGCGCGTGGCCGAGAAGCTGGGCATGCGCTGCCTGGCCACACTCACCCGCTATGGCCGCGAGTATTGGGAGTATGGCCTGACGGCCTGACAGCATGTCCGCGCCCCAGGTGACAACCCTCAACATAGGCCGGCTGCGCGGCGACCTGAGCGACTGGTTCAACCTGCCGCCGGGGCATCGCAATGCCGGGCGGGTGGAAGCGACCGCCATCCTGTGCTACCACGTCGCCTGGGCCGGGCGTTCGGTGCTGGTAGACGCGGCCGCCTATGACTTCACGCTGGGCGGCGCCAGCTACGCGCTGCCGGGGCCGCAGCCGCCACCGCTGGCGGCGCAACTGGCGGCCATAGGCGCCAGCCCCGAGGCAGTCACCGACGTGGTCATCACGCACGCGCACTTCGACCACATCAACGGCCTGACCCAGCATATGGATAACAGCTATGTGCCGGTCTTCCCCAATGCCCGCCACTACCTGGGCGCGGGCGATTGGAACCCGGCCAACTTTGAGGCGCTGGAAATCAATACCCTGGCGGTGCTGGAACAGCACGGCCTGCTGAGCCTGGTGCGCGGGCCCCTGGCGCTGGCGGCCGGGCTGGCCATTGTGCCGGCGCCCGGCGAGACGCCGGGGCACCAACTGCTGCACTTGGCGGCCGGCGGGCGCGAGGCGTATTTCACCGGCGACCTGTATCACCATGTGCTGGAGTTCGATGAGCCGGCGCGCAACGTGACCTGGGCCGAGCCGGTGAGCATGGCGGCCAGCAAAGCCAGCCTGATGACGGCGGCGCAGGCCAGCCGGGCGCAGGTGTATTTTGCCCACATCGAAGGCGCCTGGCGGGTGGCGGAGGGCCGCTGGCGGCCGGAGGCGGCTACGCCAGCGTCATCCCCATAAACACCACCACCGGCCGCAGGGCGGCGGGAAAATCGGGCGGCGGCTCGACGTCGCGAAAGCCAGCCGCGCGGTACAGCGCGTGGGCATGGCTCATGGATTTGTGGCTGTCGAGGACCAGGCGCTGATAGCCGGCCTGGCGCGCGGCCTGGACAACGGCGGCCACCAACTGCCCGCCCAGGTTCAACCCGCGAAACGACGGCCGCACATACAAGCGCTTAAGCTCGCCGGCGCCCGGTCCAGCCGGCTTGAGCGCCACACAGCCGGCCGGCCGGCCCTCGTGGCGCGCCAAAAACAATTGGCCGAGCGGCGGCGCATAAGGGCCGGGCAGGCTGGCCAACTCTTCATCCAGCCCTTCAAACGTGGGCGGCCGATCGGACCCGGCCGTGAGGGGCATGACCCAGTTCGTGTATTCGACCATCAGGGCGCGCACGTCGGCAATGTCGGCGGCGGTGGCGGCAGGGGAAATGTTGGCCATGTTATAGATCCAAAAGCCAGGTCTCTTCGACCAGGTCGTGGCCGAAGCTGTGGTGCGGGCCGGATTTAACCAGCCTGAACCCTGCCTGGGCATAGAGATGCCGGGCGGCCAGCAGCACGCTATTGGTCCACAGCGTCACCTGGCGATAACCGGCCTGACGGGCAAAGCGCAAGCACTCATCCACCAACTGCGCGCCCAGCCCGTGCCCGCGGGCGGTGGGCTCCACCAGCAGCAGGCGCAGCTTGGCGATGGTGTTGGTCTTCTTGACCAGGAAGATGGAGCCGGCGTGCTGGCCGGCCTGGTCGGCGATCCAGCAGCGCTCGCGCTGGGGATCATAGTGTTGGACGAAGCCGGCCACAATCTCGGCGACTAACGCCTCGAACGACTGATCCCAACCATATTCTTGAGCGTAAAGAAAACCATGCCGGGCCACCACCCAGCCCAAATCGCCGGGGCGCGGCGGGCGCAGGAGAGCAGGCGCTGGCGCGGGAACGGCCTCCGCGCCGGACAGCAGACCCTCAATGGTGCGCATGGCGGCCACCAGGCGGGCCTGGTCGGGGGCCGGCAGGGCGCCCAGCAGGGTTTCGTGGTCGCGCTGCGAGCGCTGATCCAGGGCTTGAAAGGCCTGCTGGCCCTTGGGGGTGAGGCGCAGCAGGCTCTGGCGGCCATCGGTGGCGGAGGGCCGTTTGTTGAGCAGGCCGCGGCGTTGGAAGCGGCGCAGGATGCGGCTGAGGTAGCCGGGGTCGAGGCCCAGCTCGCGGACCAGGCTGGCAGCCGTGGCGGCTGGCCCGGCCGATGCCAGGCCCTGCTGGGCCAGCTCGTAGATGACGCGCGCCTCGGTGAGCGTGAAGGGGCTGCCCAGGAACTGGCCCGCCAGCAGGCCGGCCTGGCGAGTGTAGAAGCGATTGAAGCGGCGCATGGCGTCGGCGTGTTGGGCGAGGGTGGTGGGCATGATGAGGGCAGAAAGCAGTAGGCAGAAAGCAGAAACTGAATGAGAGTATCAAGGTTTTTGTTGACTGAGTCAAGTATCTGGGTTGGCGAAAGTTGTCCACGGTCAACATCCAGGTTGGCGAGCGGCAACATTCATTTAGGCCCAGGTGTATTGACTTGCAAGGGGACGGGGCGCTATTGTGTGCCAGCGAAGGGGCAATAACTGTTCGTTAAGGAAAATATGCTGACGTCTAATCGATCGCCGCTGCGGCGGCTGCTGCTGTTGGGGCTGGCGCTGGCCGGGCTGGTGGTGGCCGGGGTGCTGGTGTGGCAGGGCATCACCGCCCAGGGCAACCCGGACCCAACCACCCCACACCTGACGCCGGCGGCGGCGATGCTAAACACGGCCGTGCTGGTGCTGCGCGAGGGACTGGAGGCGATCCTGGTGTTGGCGGCGCTGACGGCCAGCCTGGTGGGCGGCAACCAGCCGTACCAGCGGCCAGTGGCGCTGGGCGCGGGGCTGGGCCTGCTGGCCACCGCCGCCACCTGGTTTATCGCCATTGCCGTGCTGAACCAGATCAACGCGCCGGCGCTGGACCTGCAGGCAGCCACCGGGCTGCTGGCGATTGTGGTGCTGCTGGTAGTGATGAACTGGTTCTTCCACAAACTGTATTGGACCGGCTGGATCTCGGGGCACACGCGCAAGCGCCGCGAGCTGCTGGGGCAGGGGGCCAACACCTCGGCGGCCGGGGTGTTCCGCGGGCTGGCGCTGCTGGGGTTTGCCTCGGTGTACCGCGAAGGCTTTGAGGTGGTGCTGTTCCTGCAATCGATCCGGCTGCAGGTGGGCGGGCAGACGGTGCTGGTGGGGGTAGGCCTGGGGCTGGGGTTCACGGCCGGGGTGGGGGCGCTGACGTTCCTGGCGCACCAGCGGCTGCCCTACAAGCGCATGCTGGTGCTGACCGGCGTGCTGCTGGGGGCGGTGCTGGTGGTGATGGTGGGCGAGAACATTCAGGAGATGCAGTTGGCGGGCTGGATCGGCACCACGGCGGTGGGGCTGGCCATTCCGGACTGGATGGGGCTGTGGTTCGCCATTTTCCCCAATGTGGAAGGCCTGGCGGCCCAGGCGCTGGCGGCGGCGCTGGTGATTGGATCCTACGTGGCGGCCGAGTATATGCGGGTGTGGCGGCCGCGCTGGAAAGGGCAAGCGGCGGCGCAGCGGGCAGAACGGCCGCCGAGCAGGCCGGCGGACGGGGAGATGCGCGCCTAAAGCGGCAACCGGCCGAGTGGATGGCATCCGCGGCGGCCGCGAAACCTTCAACGTGATCAAGGATATTAAAACATGACACCCCCCGGATTTAATAATCTGGGGGTGTTGCATTTTAAGGGCTGGGCTAGGCAAAACGAAGACCTCCGGCTAAAGTTTTGTTGGCGAA
>JAYTFQ010000220.1:0-2010 GCA_043734225.1 Anaerolineales bacterium
GCCAAAACATCCTTGATTACCTTGTTTACCGCGAAGTGTCCGCGCCGCCCGGCCGGGCAGTTACGCGCTTCGCCGGTGGGCCTGAGCAGCCACGCATCGACCTCGAAATTCGACGACCTTCGTGGACAGCCCTGCCAGGTACGCTTCGCGAAAACCTGGCAGGGCTCATCATGGATTCATCCCAGCCATGGTACCATCGGCCGCATGCCCGACTCCTTCCTTCTGCGCGACTGGCAAAGTTTTTACGTGCTCACCGGCACGGCGGCGGCCACGCTCATCGGCCTGATCTTTTTGGCCATCTCGCTCGGCGCGCGGCTGGTGCCGGCCGACGACACCACCGCCATGCGCGCCTTCGTCTTGCCCATCGTCACCCACTTTGGCGCGGTGCTGGCGCTGTCGGCGCTGCTGCTGATCCCCATTTACACGCTGCCCTTCCTGAGCGGCACGCTCATCGCCGCCGGCCTGGTGGGGCTGGGGTATAGCCTGGAAGTGGCGCGCCAATTGGTCCGGCATCACCGCCAGGAAGAGGCGCTGGATTGGGGCCACTGGCTGTGGCATTGGCTGGTGCCCACCGCCGGCTATGCCCTGGTGGCCGCCGCTGGGTTGGGCCTGCTGCTGGGCCGTGCCGAGTTGGTGCCGGCGGCAGCCGTGGGCGCGCTGGCGCTCATCTTCACTGGCCTGCGGAATGCCTTTGATCTATTTCTGTGGATTGCGCGGCAGACGCCGGGGTAAAGTCATGACCAAAACACACACGCTCGAGTTTCACGCCCTGCTGAACGCCGCGCCGGCCGAGGCCTACCTGGCCCTGACCCGCCCAGCCGCGCTGCGCCAATGGTTTTGCGATACGGCCCTGATTGAGGCGCGTGAAGGCAGCGGCGTTTACTTTGGCTGGCACAGCGGTTATTACGCGGCCGGTGAAGTCACGCGCCTCAAGGCCGACAGCCGGATCGCGTTCACCTGGCATGGGCGCGGCGAGCCCGGCGACACCGAAGTGGCCATCGACCTCGTGCCTGAAGCGGCCGGCAGCCGCGTCACGCTGCGCCACGGCGGGTTGGGCAGCGGCAAAAAATGGAAGTTGGCTCAGGCGGAAATCCGCCATGGCTGGGAGCGCGGCCTGGAAAACCTGGCCTCGGTGCTGGATGTTGGGCCGGATTTGCGCGACACCCTGCGGCCCGTGTTGGGCCTGGATGGTGACGAGGCCCTGACACCCGACCTGGCCGCCCGGCTGGGCGTGCCGGTTAAACACGGCGTTTGGATCCACGGCACCATGCCCGGCCTGGCAGCGGCGCTGGCCGGCCTGGAGCCGGACGACGTGCTGGTGAGTGTGGCCGGCCGCAAGGTCGACTCGCCCGCGGCGCTGGTCGCCGTGCTCGATGCTTACCGCGCCGGCGACACGGTGGCCATTGCCTACTACCGTCGGGCCGAGAAGCGCCAGCAGGCGCTGGAGCTGTCTGGCCGCATCCTGCCCCAACTGCCTGGCCGCCCAGCCGTTTTGGCCGAGATGGCGCGCCGGCATTATGCGCAGGCCAACGCCGAATTGGGCCAGGCCCTGGCTGGGCTCAGCCCGGCCGCCGCCGCCGCGCGCCCGGCCGCCAGCGAGTGGAGCGTCCAGGAGCTTCTGGCGCATCTGCTCCACCACGAGCGCGGCAACCAGGCCTGGATCGCCGAACTGGTGGCGGACACGGAGGGCATTTACATCAACCGGGCCGAGGCCAGCCCGCTGCGCATCGGCGCGACGGTCAGGGCGTTTGGCTCGGTGGAAGTGCTCTTCAAGGCCCTGCAGCACAGCCAGTGGGAAACCGTGGCCATGCTGGCCGCGCTGCCCGATGAATTTGTGGCGCGCAAACGCTCGTTCTGGCGCCTGGCGCTGTGGGTGGCGCAGGCCGAGAATGCCGACCATGCCCGCGACCACCTGCGCCAGTTGGCCGTGGCGCTGGCCGGCGCAGCTGAGCGGCCAACCACAGAGAGATCCTGAAAAAACGAGTGCCGCCGGTCGGTCGATTTCATCGA
>JAYTFQ010000221.1:0-2817 GCA_043734225.1 Anaerolineales bacterium
ACGCCTGGAATTTGCGGGTGCGCCGCCCACCGCCCGGCGTCGAAGTACCTGTTTTTTTGGATTGCACTGGCCCTGTCCGCCCTTAAACCCGCTGGGGGAAGGGGGCATCCATGAATGGCATGGCTTGCGTTACGGTGCGGGCCATTCGATTCTCGCTGCAATGACTGTTGTACTCGCGTCTTGTTTGTCAGGATGTATCACTACGCCAACACCGGGATGTATCCCATTCCCAGTCAGTGACGCCAGGAAGCCGAGTGGTCCATCGTCCTCGCGCCCCTTGACGTATGATAACATTCCGTCATCGTTCACTTGACGGAAGCCCGGCATCTCGCGTTCATAGAACGCTAGCACCGTTTTGATGCTATCAGGCGTACGAGAAACGGAATCTTCCCACATGGAATCAGGGCCGCCACTACGGTAATCATTAACGGTTGTGCTGCCCGGATAGCGCGGCGGCGCCAAACGTCTGGCTAGAAACTCACTGGATCCCAAGGGCAAGAGCACCAGACTGCCACACAGACAACACGGCAGCGCGATGAGGGCCAGGATAATTGAAGCCCCGCGCAATGAGATTTCGCGGTTATCCCAGGAAGTCATTTACCCCGCCCCCACATCCACATACATAAAATCCAAATCGTCTATATACCGCGCGCCAAGCGCGCTGTAAAAATCCGCCGCCAGCCGGTTGGGCTGGTACACCGCCCAAAACAGATAGGCCCCGCCGGCCGCGCGGCACACATCCGTCGCCGCCGCCAGCAGCGCCCGGGCCGCGCCCTGCCGCCGCGCCGCCGGCCGCACATACAGGTCGATGATGAACAGATTGCGCGCCGCCAGGTCGGCGTCGTAGCCCAGGGTATACAGCAGATAGCCGGCCAGCCCGTGCACGCCCACCGGCGCATCAGCACCAACCGGCGCGTCCGCGCCGGCGGCCACCAGGCCGCCAAAGGCTGGGCTCGGCCCGCACCCATCGCGCTCGATGGCGGCCGCTGTCAGCCGGTGCGGGCCGCTGTCGCCCAGCACGCGCAGATACTCGGCGAACTCGCCGGCCAGCGCCGCCACGGCCGAGGCGTCGTCCCGGCGCAGCGGGCGCACGTCCACGCTCATGGTCCGGCCTGTATGGCAAACACCCGCGACCCGCCGAACTGCTCCGGCGCGCCGCTGACGGCCACCACCTTGGCCTTCGTCACCACCCACAGGCTGTAATAGCGCGGGCCGCCGGTGGGGTGCAGCCGCTGGGCGGCGCAGGCCGGGTCGGCCGGGTTGCAGTTGGGCACCTGGTTGGTGCCGGTCACCAGGCGCACCGGCCCCAGGTCCAGGTCCACCACTGGCCCCTGCACCACCCCATAGCGCACCCCCAGCCCCGCGCCCAGCAGGCCCACCGCCAGCAGCACCAGGGCAAACAGGGCCGCCAGTGCAGATGAGATCAGCCAATGTTCAGCGCGGGAAACGGGTTGAGGTGACATGACACGTGATTGGTAAGGGCCGATCGGCACCTGCGTGTCCGCCCAATGGCGAACCTGCCTGTCCGCCCAGCCGCTGAGCTATGTGTCCACAGAATTGCCAGCGAAGTATAAACCGAAACGCGGGATAATCGTGAGGCGCCTGCCGCGCCCTTCAGTGCTTTTCCAAAGTCGCGTCGGGCGACTCAAGTCGCTGCAACAACAGCACGAAGCCCGCCCTTCGGCGGGCTGGATAGGCCAAAAGAGTCGGCGAAGGCCAACTCACCTGCCCAACGCAGTTGCGGGTCGTGCCCTCGCAGTCTTATCGCGTGCCTCGCCCGAAGCGTCCAACCGCCTGGCATAAGCTGCGCAAAGAGTCAATTGAAATTGGAAAAGCCCTGCTGCTTCGTTCCGGCGGCGCCAGCGCCCAACCCCGGGGTTGGTTCGAGAATTTCGGATGCCGTATCGGGATTGGCGCCGGTTATGCAGCACACCAGAAGAATGGGCGGGCCTGCAATGTGCAGGCTAGCCGATTTACTTCCTTCTCAATCTTTTCTCGTAACTGCCCAGCCGGGCGGCGCGGACTTTTCAATGTAACCAGGAAAATCCAGGACCCTTGGGCCGAATTGGACGCCGCGGCCCGCCCCCTACGGGCATCTGGCCGCGGCATCCAATTCGGCCGGCACTTAATAACAGGCTGAGCAGAAACCGTTTCTCTCTATCTTTTCTCCGCGCGTTTTCGCTTGGCAAAAATGTCCGCGCACTCCGCGGTGCACCTTCCTCCAGCGCTAAAACGGGTTATTGCCCGAGATCGTCCCCACCGCCTACGGCGTGAAAATGTTCGGATAGACCAGCATCATGTCCATCCCCTGCGAGTCGTGCACCAGGAAATGGCAGCGCAGCATCCACAGGCCGGGGTTGTCGGCGGTGAAGGTCACGTCGTACGACTCGCCGGCCAGTGCCGTCAGGTCGTCCAACTGCACCGGGCTGCCGCGCTGCCTCGGCGCCACTTGCGTTATCGGCGCTTCGCCATAGAATTTCGCAGTTCTATTCGGTTCGCGACTAGCGCAAATGGAGACTCTGCATGGGCACACTGTTAGACAAATGGCGATCCGCCAAAAAACTGTTCAAGGACACGGCCAAGGTCAAAAAACCCAGCCCCAAGGTCGACGCCTTCGCCAGCAAGGGCCTGGGCATCGAAAAGGCGCTCATCAAGCTCGAGGCCGCCCAGGCCAAGAACATCAACACCAACGCCAATGCGCTGGTCACCTGGAAGAAAGCCGCCCTGGAATACTACAATGCCAAGGTCAGTTACATCATGGTGCTGGATACCACCGTGGGCCGCGAGCCGGCCGGCGGTGACCGCGAGGCGTACCGC
>JAYTFQ010000222.1:0-2335 GCA_043734225.1 Anaerolineales bacterium
GGCCGCGGTTGATTGACCGCGGCCCCGCCCTTCGTTTCTTCAAAGCTTTTATCGAAGGCGGCTACGCGCCGCCGTAGGCCTGGCGCATCTTCTCGGCGATGAAGGCGCCGGCGGTGATGGGCGCGTAGCGCGGGGGGTTGTCCGGCCCGCAGCAGCCGGGCAAACATTCCACCACGGCTTCCGGGTTGGGGTTATGAAAGAACACCAGCGACTGGCGCCGGCTGGACCCGCGCAATTCCGACGGCGGGTTCACCACGCGGTGCAGGGTTGAAATCCAGCGGTCGTTGGTCCAGCGCATGAGCATATCGCCGAGGTTGACCACGAACGCCCCCGGCGGCGCAGCCACCTCCAGCCAGTCGCCGGCCCGGCTGCGCACCTGCAGGCCGCCGGCCACGCGTGTGTCGTCGGAGCGCAGGATGGTCAGCGTGCCGTAGTCGGTGTGGGCGCCGGCGCGCAGTTGGCCCGGCTCGGGCGCCTCGCTCTGCGGCGGATAGTTGATGATGCGCAGGAACGAGCTGGCGTGATCGATGCGCGCGGCGAAATAGTCCTCGGGCAAGGCCAGGCCCAGGGCGAACAGGCGCAGCAGGCGGCCAGCCAGTTGATCCATGCTCTCAAAATAGGCGCGGCAGGCGGCGCGCAGCTCGGGCGGGCGCGCCGGCCAGGGCAGCGCCTCGAAGTCCGTTCCCACGTTCAGCGATTCCTTCAAGTCGGCTGGGGTGTGCTGGCCCAGGGTGGCGGCCAGCCGCTCGCCCTGCAGCGGGCTATAGCCGGCGCCGGCGGCGGTCAGGCCCATCTGCCCCTTCTCGGCCGCGGGCAAATCGAAGAAGGCGCGGGCCGCCGAGGCGGTGCGCTGGATAAGCGCCGGCGGCAGGCCGTGGCCGGTGACGGTCAGAAAGCCGATCTGCTCGCAGGCCAGCCGCGCCTGGTCCACCACGCCCTGGCGGGCCGCGGCCGGGCCGCTGAGAAACGGCGCGAGGTCGATGACGGGAACAGAGTCAAAGGAACTAACCATCAAACCACCCGCGAAAGGCCGCCCCGCCCAGCCCCTTGGGCGCGCCGGGCACGTTCGGCTTCAGCCAATCGATGGTGGCTTCGAGCATGGTCCGCTCGGCGATCTCCACCAGGCGCGGGATCTTGCCCACGTCGCCCAGGCCGATGGCTTCGGGCAGCAGCGGGTCGAGCCGGTGAAAGCGCGCGCCGAGCAGTTGGCGGCACTCGTATTCGGCCACGCCGCTGGTGCCGCCGAGCATGATGTCGATGATGTGCGGCGCCCACTGCGCCCAGCCCCAATCGGCGTTTTGGGTGGTCAGGAACTGGTTGCCGCGCCCGGTGCCCAGCGAGAGCAGGCTGATCTCGGCCAGGTTCTGGCCGCCGGTGTGGGGCTCCAGCGCCTGGGCCAGCGCCGCCATGGATGGGTTGTTGGCGAACACGCCGCCATCGGCATAGCCCTGATAGACCGGGAAAAAAGAGGGCGCGGCGGCGGTGCGCAGGGCCACGTCCACCACCAGCTCCTTGCCGTCAGACTCGGGCCCCGGATAGTTATGAAAGAACTTGGGCTTCCAGGTGCGCAGCGGCGCGGGCTTGTCGGCCCCGTTGTCCAGGTCGAAGGCCGAAATGAGCACCTTTTTGGGCAGATCGGCCAGGGTTTTCTGGCCAAAGTATTCGGTGAGAACTGTTTTCAGGTTGGTGTTGCGGTACTGCGCGCCCAGGGCGTTGCCCAGGTGGCTCACATTGTCGAACAGGCTTTCCGCGAAGACGAATGGGCCCTTCGCTTCATATAAGCCGCGGGCGGCGGTGGGGGTGACGCCGGAGGCCAGGCCCAGCGCCAGGATGCCGCCGGTGGATGTGCCGGCGAACAGGTCGATGCGGCTCAAAAAGCCCGGCACCGCTGCCTCCAGCCGCTCCAGCAGGATGGTGGTCAGCAGGCCGCGGATCCCGCCGCCGTCGATGGTTAGAATGCGATAAGGGGGCATGCTCTCTACCTTTTGAGCCGCGCAGCGGGCGGCACTGCCTGGTCCGGCGCCCGCAATTTGCAGTATACTCGCGCGCGATAGAAGGAAAAACCGGCCAATTGAGAGGAGTGTGCAATGTTTGTTCCACGGGCTGGCCCGGCGCGGCGCGGCCTGGCCGCCTTGCTCATTTTGGCGGCGCTGGCTGGGCTGGCGGGCTGCGGCGGTGGCAACTGGGTCGGCGTCGACTACAACGGCTATGCCATCCAGACCAGCCGGTCCTCGGCCAAGGCGGGCGATGTGATCTTCCGAATTGCCAACCTGAAGGGGCAAGTGCTGCACCAGTTGCTGATCGTGCAGACGGACACGCTGGCCGGCCAATTGCC
>JAYTFQ010000223.1:0-3466 GCA_043734225.1 Anaerolineales bacterium
GTGGCCATCTTGCTCGGGCGCGCCTGAGAGGCCGTGGAAACGCGCATCCGGCATCACCACATCGAATTCAGCTTCCAAGGCACGCGCCACAGGTGTCCAGCACAGACCGTCATCCGAAAATCCGTGCGCTAACCCCAGTGGTGGCCGGTCGCCGCCGGTGCGGGCGTAGTGCATCCGAATGCCATTGGATTCGAGGAAACCAGATTCCCATTCAGGCATAGCCAGCTCCTTGTCATCCCGCCAGCCAAACCACAGCCATCAAGTGCAGACGCAAATATAGCGCAGCTTGATTATCCCGCCCGCCAGCCGGCGTGTCCAACTGACTGCTTTTCTCTTGCTCTCTTTCTATCTCCGCGCTCTCCGCGTACTCAGCGGTAAATTCCCGCTTTGCCCCATGCTATAATCCCTCGTTCCACCCCCTGCCATGGCCAAGACTATCGTCGCGCTGGATATTGAAACCACCGGTCTGGAAGCCGATCGCGATGCCATCATCGAAATCGGCGCCGTCCGGTTCAAAGGTGAGCGCGTCGAGGCCGAATTCTCCACCCTGGTCAACCCTGGCCGCAAGCTCAGCCCGTTTATCACCCGACTGACCGGCATTACCGACGCCATGCTGGTCAACGCGCCGCGCCTGCTGGCCGTGCTGCCCAAACTGGAGGAATTCGTCGGCGACTCGGCCGTGCTGGGCCACAACGTCCAGTTCGATCTGGGTTTCCTGCGCGCCAAGGGCGCGCTGCGCTACAATGACTCGATTGACACCTACGACCTGGCCTCGGTGCTGCTGCCCAGCGCCGGGCGGTATGGGCTGGGCTCGCTGGGCAAACTGCTGGGGATCAGCCTGCCCGCCACCCACCGGGCGCTGGACGACTGCCGCGTGACGGTCGGGGTGTACCGGGCGCTGTTTGAAAAAGCGCAGGCGCTGCCATTGGAATTGCTGGCCGAGATCGTGCGCGCCGGCCAGGAGATTAGCTGGGGGGGCGACCTGATCCTCACCGAGGCGCTGCGCGCCAAGACCCAGGAACGGGCTGCGGCGCGCCAGGTGGGCGGCGGCGCCTACGGCCCGATCTTCGGCGCGGGCGCCGGCGCCGACGACAACCGCGCTCTGCAGCGCAAATCCCCCCAGACCGCCCTGGACCTGGATGAGCTGGCCGCGCTGCTGGAACACGCCGGGCCGTTCTCGCGCCACTTTCCAAACTATGAGTATCGCGCCGAGCAGGTGCAAATGCTGCGGGCGGTAGCGCGCGCCTTTAGCGAGGGCCGCCATCTGATCGTGGAAGCGGGTACTGGCACGGGAAAATCGGTCGGATATTTGATCCCGGCCGCCATGTGGGCGAAGCAGAACGGCGAGCGGGTGGTGATCTCCACCAATACCCTCAACTTGCAAGACCAACTGATCCGCAAGGACATCCCCGACTTACAGGTGGCGCTCGACCTGGAATTCAAGGTGGCGGTGCTCAAGGGCCGCAGCCATTATCTGTGCCCGCGCCGCCTGGAAACCCTGCGCCGCCACGGGCCCAAGACGGCGGATGAGCTGCGCCTGCTGGCCAAGGTGATGGTCTGGCTGCACGAGACCCAGGGCCAAACCGACGCCGCCGGCCTGCCACTGGAAGAGATTTCGATGGGCCCGCACGAACGCGCCGTATGGCTGCGCATCTCGGCCGAGGATGAAGGCTGCACCGGGGAGATGTGCCAGAGCAAGATGCACGGCGTGTGCCCCTTTTACCGGGCGCGCAAGGCGGCCCAGGCCGCGCATGTGGTCATTGTTAACCACGCCCTGCTGCTGGCCGATATCGCCGCCGAAAACCGGGTCATCCCGGAATACAAATATCTGATCGTGGACGAAGCCCACCACCTGGAAGCCGCCACCACGGACGGCCTGAGCTTT
Organism: Anaerolineales bacterium; assembly: GCA_043734225.1. GTDB lineage: Bacteria > Chloroflexota > Anaerolineae > Anaerolineales > UBA6663 > JAYTFQ01. Next base: position 1,886 of record JAYTFQ010000223.1, read on the forward strand.
GAGGTGAACCGCCCCGACCTGGAGCGCCGGCTGCGCGACCTGGGCGGGCCAAATGCGGGACTGTTGGGCCAAATTAACGCCAATGCCCGCGCCGCACTGCCGCCCGACCCGTATGCCCGCCTGGAACGCGAGATCGGCCGCGGCTACGACGCCGCCAGCGCGGCGCTGGGGCTGGTGCGACGCTTCTTTGAGGGTGTGGCGCAATTTATGGAGGAGCAGCGCGATGCGCAGTCGCTGGGCGAATTTGCCCAGCAGGTGCGCATCATCCCAGCCACGCGCAGCCAGCCGTATTGGGAGCAGGTGGAGATTGAATGGGAAGACCTGCGCCGCTGCCTGGCGCCGCTGGCCGAAAGCCTGGTGCGCCTGGGCGCGGCGCTGGCCGAGATGGAGGAGCACGAGATCGAGGAGCGGGAAGATCTGATCTCCGCTGCCAGCGCCGCCGGCCGCCACTTCGCCGAGACCATCGGCCAGCTCGATGGCCTGGTCATCAAGCCCGAGCCGCAGATGATCTATTGGGCCGAGGCGCGCCGCGAGGCCGACCGCGTCAGCCTGCACGCCGCGCCGCTGCACGTCGGCCCGCTGGTGGAAAAACACCTATGGATGGCGAAGGAAGCGGTCGTGCTGACTTCCGCCACCCTGACCACCGCGGGCGAATTCGATTATGTGAAAGGCCGCTTGAACGCCGAGCAGGCGGATGAATTGGCGGTGGGCTCGCCCTTCGACTACGAGACCTCCACCCTGCTGCTGCTGGCCAACGACATCCCGGAGCCGCAGCAGCGGGTTGAGTATCAAAAAGCGGTCGAGAAAACCCTGATCAGCCTGTGCACCGCCTCGCGCGGCCGGGCGCTGGTGCTGTTCACCTCCTATGCCCAGCTTAAGACCACCGCCCAGGCCATCCGCGAGCCATTGGCCCGCGTTGGGGTGGACGTATACGACCAGTCGGACGGCACCTCGCGGACTGTCCTGCTGGATTCGTTCAAAACTTCCACGGCCGGGGTGCTGCTGGGCACCCGCAGCTTTTGGGAAGGCGTGGATGTGCCGGGCGAGGCGCTGTCGGTGCTGGTCATCGTCAAGCTGCCCTTCGATGTGCCTTCCGACCCGATCATTGCCGCGCGCTCCGAAACTTTTGAGCGCGCCTTCAACGAATACACCGTGCCGGAGGCCATCCTGCGCTTCCGCCAGGGCTTTGGCCGGCTGATCCGCTCGCGCAGCGATCGAGGCGTGGTGGTGGTGCTCGACAGCCGCATTATCACCAAGAGCTATGGCAAGCTATTCATCGAGTCGCTGCCGGCCTGCACGTTGAGGCAGGTGCCCCTGGCCCAGATCCCGCGCGACTCCGCCCGCTGGATCGACGGGGGCTAACCCTGGCAAAACGCCCTGGGTAGGGCTATAATTCGCATATTCGGGACGTTACCATCGGCGCAGGCTGCTCCTTGGCCTGCGCTGCTTGTTGCACCCCTGCTTCCGGCTTCTTATCTATCTGTAAGGAAAGTCCGCTATGATCGATGTCAACGAACTGCGCAAGGGCGTTACCTTTGAGGTGGACGAACAGATCTTTCGCGTGCTGGAATACTCGCACAA
>JAYTFQ010000224.1:0-10612 GCA_043734225.1 Anaerolineales bacterium
GGCCCCACGCAGGACGTGCGTGGTGCCTTTGGACAGATACAAGGTCTCGTCTCCCTGGCGCACCTTGACGTAGGTTAGCTCCGGGCCGACAGCGGCCGCCACGTTGGAGGTCAGGGTCCAGGGCGTGGTGGTCCACACCAGCAGCGACTCGCCTGGCCGATCCAGCAGTGGAAAGCGCACCGTCAGGCCAGGGTCCTGCTGATCGAAATAGCCATCGGTGACGATCTCGTGCTGGCTCAGGCCGGTGCCGCAGCGCCAGCACCAGGGCATCACGTCGGTGCCCTTGTACACCCAGCCGTTATCGTGACATTTGCGCAGAAAGGCCCAGATGTCGTAGTTGTTCTTATCGCTGAATGTGAAGTATGAGCCGCCTAGCTCGGGCAGCCCCAGCCGGCCGACGACCTGCTCAACCGTGCCGGTCACCGGTCCCTGCGGCCCGGCGACAGTGATCGTCTGTTGCGGGTCTTCGCCCAGCTTGTCGCGCAGCATGCGCAGCATGTCCGGGTCGTTCCAGTCCATCCACATGCCCAGCCGGATGGACTGCTCGGTCTGGATGGCGGCATAGTTCAGCACGCGCTGCTTGCACAGCACCACAAAGCGGTCGATCCCCATCGCTTCGATGTCGCGCTTGTTCTTGAGGCCCAAGTCCTTTTCGACGTTGACCTCCACCCATAGGCCCTGGCAGTCAAAGCCGTTCTGCCAGCGCTCGTCGTGCCCGCGCATAGCCTGGTAGCGCTGCCACAGATCCTTGTAGGTGCGGCCCCAGCCGTGGTGCACGCCCATGGGATTGTTGGCCGTGATCGGCCCGTCGACAAACGACCACGTTAGTCCGCCAGCGCGCAGCCGGCGCAGTTTCTCGAAGGCCCCGGTGTCTTTCCACCATTTGAGCGTCTCGCGCTCCTGGGCGGGAAAGTCGGGTTTAGCGGGAACAGGTTTGAACATAGCGCCTCGACAATCAAACCAAATCTTGTACGCGGATTACGCGGATAACACGGATAGTGATAGGGAATGTTTCAATTGTCGCTGTCCAAAATGGCGACTTCCAGCCGCTTATTGATCTTGCCCTTGCTCTTATAGTCCACGATCACGATCTTCCCGACCTCGCGGGTGTTGGCCACGTGCGTGCCGCCGTCGGCCTGCAGATCGAGGCCGACGATCTCAACGGTGCGCACCTCGGGAATGCCAGTTGGCAGCAGGTTAATCTTGGTGCGGATCAGGTCGTGAATTTGAAAGGCCTCATCGCGCGGCAGAATTTTCACCCGCAGCGGCCGGGCGGCGGCCACCTCAAGATTGATCTTGACCTCGATCTCGCGCACGAACTCCTGGCGCATGGTCTCGAATTCGAAATCCATCCGGCCCTTGAGCGGCTCCATGTTGCCGCCGGTGACGCTAGCGCCATAGTCGCGAAATACCACCCCGCACAGGATGTGCATGGCCGTGTGTGTGCGCATCAGTTGATGGCGCCGGGTCCAATCCAGGCTGCCGTGCATGGCCGCGCCGATCGCCGGCGGCGCAACGGTCCCCGATGGACCGGCGTCCAGCTCGTGCCAGATGTCGGCCCCGGCTTTGCGCACCTTGGTCACCCTCCAGTGCTGTTGGCCGTCGGCCAGCGTGCCCACGTCATTGGGTTGGCCGCCGCCGCCCGGATAGAAGGCGGTGCGATCCAGCGCCACGGCGTTGCCGTCCACGGCCGTCACCACGGCTTCGAATTCCTTCAAGTACGCGTCGGTGTGATACAGCGGCTCGGTCATGTCAGTCCCATCCAATCGTCGTCATGCGCCTGAAAGGCACGCCGGATCTCATCCACCTGCTCAGCCGGCAGCGGGCCGCGCGCCAGCAGTTTGGCATTTTGGGCCAGGTGCTCGGCGTTGGCGGTGCCCACGATGCAACTGTGCACGCCGGGGAGAAACGCCACAAAGCGCAGCGCCAGCTCCTGCCAATCCAGCCCGCGCCGGTCCAACCGCATGGTCTGCCACCGATACCAATACTCCTCGGCGTAGTGCCCATACGGCCGCGTGTCAAACCGCCAGGGTGCGTTGGCCACCGGCCGCTTGGCAATCACGCCCAGGCCGCTGGCCTGCATCTGGGGCAGGGCGCCGGCCAGGTTGCGCTGGTCGGCCAGGCTGATCGAAGTTTGCACCGCCTGAAACCGTCCACTGGCCACCGCGAAATCCAGCGCGGCGTTCTCGCCTGAGTAAGCGGCCACGCGCACCTTGCCGGCCAGCCGCGCCTGCTCCAGAGCGGTGATCACCTCGCCGCGCTGCAGCACTTCCAGGCTGCACGAATGCAGGTGGACGATGTCAATCCAATCCGTGCGCAGCGTTTGCAGCGCCTCGTCGATGCCCAGCCGCACGGCGTCTGCTGTCCAATCCGGCACGCCGGCCACGCCATAGCCCACCTTGGTTGAAAGCACCAGCTCGGCCCGGCGGTGGCCCAGGTATTGGCCAATGCGCGCCTCCGATTGCCCATAGCCGCGGGCGGTGTCAATCAGGTTCACGCCCAGGTCCAGCGCCTGGTTCAGCAGGCGCTCGGCCACCGGTTCGGGCAGGCCGCTGTTGCCCACTTGCCCGCCGCCCAGGCCCAGTGCCGAAACCTCTAGCCCGGTGGCCCCCAATGGTCGTCGCGGAATGTCTGCCACGGTCCTGGTCCTTAAACAAAAAGCTCCCGTCCCGATCAGGGACGAGAGCGCCAAAGCTCCCGCGGTACCACCCTGTTTGCCGGCCATACGCCAACCACCGGCCACTCTTCAGGCTCTAACAGGCCCGCGCCTGACTAGCGGGGGGCGACCCCGGCAGGGGTTATTGCGGCCACGCTGACGGCCGGTTCACACCCGCGGCTTCGGAAGGATTTTCAGCTGGGCCGCCGTACCTGGCTCGCACCAAAAACACCAGGCTCTCTGCACCGCGCATCACAGCATACTCGTTTCCATCAACGCCGTTCGTAAGCTGATTATGCCACACGAACGGCGGCCGGGTCAAGGCTTTAATGTCCCAGCACCCGAACCGTATCCTCGCGCGGCTGAGCCACCAGCCGCCATTTGGCAAACGTCCTGAGTCCGGCCCGGGCCTGGTCGCGCAGTGCGCGCATGCGCCCATCGGTCGCTTTCCAGTGGCCCAGCAACTGCTGGATCACCAGTTGGCTGTCGCCGCGCACCTCTAAGCTGGTCTGCGCCGCGCCAGGGCCAAGCCGCTGGGCCAGGGCCGCCAGCGCCGCAATGAGCGTGTTATATTCGGCTTCATTGTTGGTCAAAGTGCCTGGGAATTCCAGCCGCTGCACTTGCCCGGGCTGGGTCCCATCAAAAATGGCGTAGCTGCCATAGCCGGCGCCGGGGTTGCCGCGGCTGCCGCCGTCGAACACGATCAGGTAATCGGCCGGTTCAGTCCATTCCGGCTCACCCAATCCGAGTTCAATTTGTTGGGCTGGCCGCGGCGCCGGCAGGCCGTAAATCTCGCGCAGGCGCGCCAGCAGATCTTGCCGCTCGGCTTCTGGCAGCCCTGCAATACCCTCCAGCAAGCCTTGCAGCGTGGGCAACTCAGCCTTTGCCGGTTTTCACCAGCCGGTCGTAGAGGGACAACATGTTGGCGGTGTGCAATTGGGTCACAAGCCCGTTCAGGGGAATGCGGCTCTTGCCGCAGCTCTCGATATCGATGTCGCGCACGGCCTCCCGCGGCCGGCCGCGCTTCACCAGTTGTTCCACTTTGCGGCGCGCAATGTCAAGATATTTTAAGTTGGAGCGGACCGCGTCGTCTATCTCGCCACGCAGCACCAGCTCACCGTGCCCCTGGACCACGTTTTCCAGGGCCATCCCGGGGATGCTTTGCAGCGACTTCGCCAACTGGTCGGGGTCGCCGTCCACGAAGTGGGGCAGGGGCATCATCATATCGCCGGCGAACAGGATGCGGTCTTCTTTCAACAGCACCGAGATTGAATCGGGCGAGTGCCCGGGAGTGTGAAATAGCTGCAGCGACTTCTTGGCCAGGTGCAGGTTCAGCCGGCCTTCTTCCAGCAGCAGGTTAGGCAGCACCACCTCGGCAGCCGCCAGTTCGGGCGATTGTTCTTTCGCTCGCGCCAGGCCTTGCCGGCCGACGGTGTCCAGCCGTTCGCGGGTCAGGCGATGGGCGATCACCTGCGCTTCCGGGAATAGATAGGCGCCGTTGGTGTGGTCGGCGTGGGAATGGGTGTAAATCAAAAAGCGCACCTTCGCGTTCAGGCGCTTTTCGACAAACTCCTTGATTTCGTTGGTCTCAAATGGGAAGGCCAGCGTGTCGATCACGACCGCGCCGTCAGGATAGATGACGACGCCCGCCGTCACCTGGGCGTAGACCTCGCTGGTAAAGACGTAAATGTCCTCAGATACCCGTTCTCGCAGCATCTCACTTTGGGCCGCGGTTGGACAGATCCGCTTGCTTCGCCAACGCCGGTGAGGCGCTTATAGCACACCCCACGCTGCTACGTCAAGGAAACTATAGATTTGCTCAGATTTTCCGGGCTCTTCGGACGGGGATGTTACAAGAGTACCAATTTTAGATCATATGGTCTAAAATGCTTGCAGTCGACCGGACCGTATGATAGGATATCTCCGACGCGCAAAGTTACTCACCCGTGCGCCAGCCTTGGCTCCTGCTCTCACAATTTGGCTATGATGATCCAAAGCGGCCTTGAAGAATTGCCCCTTTCGTCTTTGCACCCGGCCTGGCCTGTTTTCCAGCCGGATGAGATAAACGCGTACTGCGTCACGTGCAAGACCTGTCATCCCATGGTCAACCCGCAGTTGGTGGCCACCAAAAGCGGCAAAGCGGCCGCGCGCGGCCACTGTCCCGTCTGCCGCACCACCATGATGAAGTTCCTGCCCAACCGCTACGTGTAGGGGCGTTCAGTTGAACGCCCCTATTTGAACGCCCCTATTCCTCGTCGTCCAGCGCGGACGCGCGCCTAACCGCGTCCCAGCCATACTTCGCTCGGATTTTATCCAAGGCTTCGGCCAACTTGTCGGCTCGGTCGGGTGTCGTCGCCTCAAATAGCCCCAACTGGCGCGCCGGGCTTTGCAGCCCGGATACTCCCACACCAATCAGCCGCACCGGCCGGCCGCGGCCCCAGGCCGCCTCGAACAGCGCGAACGCCGCGGCAAAAATATCCGCTTCCAGGTCGGTGGGTTGCGTGAGCGTTGTCTGGCGGGTAATGGTCTCAAACGGTGGCCAGCGCAGCTTGAGCTTCACCGTGCGTGCCATCAATCCCTGCCGGCGCAGCGCGCCCGCCACCTGATCGCACATTTCCATCAGGTGCCGGCGCAGGGCAGGGCGGTCGCTCACGTCGCGCGCGAACGTAATCTCCTTCGAGATCGACTTGGCCTCGCGCTCGGTCTCCAGCGGCCGATCATCAATGCCGCGCGAGTGGCGCGCCAGGTCTGCGCCCCAGGCGCCAAAGCGCTGTTCCAGGTCCGGCGCCGGCCAGCGCGCCAGGTCGCCGATGGTGCGCAGGCCCAGCTCGGCCAGCCGCGCCTGCGTCTTAGGCCCCACGCCCCACAGCATTGCCATCGGCAGCGGCGCCAGAAAGTCGGCCTCCTGGCCCGGCGGCACTACCATCAAACCATGCGGCTTGCCCACGTTCGTGGCAATCTTGGCCACCAATTTGTTGCTCGCCACCCCAAACGAGGTGGATAGCCCCACCTCGTCCGCGATGCGCGCTTGCAGCAGGGCGGCAATCTCGCCGCCGGGGCGCTGGTCGCCGCTGAAGTCTAGAAACGCCTCGTCGATCGAGATTTGCTCAACGATCGGTGTCTCGGCGTCGAAATTGGCCATGACTTTGTGGGAATAGTCGCCGTACAGCTTGTGTCGGCCCGGCAGCAGCTTGAGGTGCGGACACAGCCGCAGCGCCTGGGCCGTCGGCAGCGCCGAATGCACTCCGAACTTGCGCGCCGCGTAAGAAGCCGTTGAGATCACCCCGCGCTCGTCCGCTGGCCCGCCTACTGCAAAGGCAGTGCCTTTCAGGGAAGGGTCCAGCAGCTCTTCAACAGAGCAGAAAAAGGCGTCTAAGTCGACGTGAATGATAGTTCGTTGGGGCATATCCACGCGATGCATTACGCAGGCAATTCGCCCGATCGGCAACGGCCAGACCGTAGTATCAAAACCCGCGATTAAACGTTTACAACCTCGAATCTCGCCAAACCAGTTCCATCGCTTGGCCGTCTCTGTGCCCACAGAACGTTCTGCCGGGCGTCCCGCAGAACCTGGTGGTGTCTGATGGCCGGGCGCTATTTCGCAGCTGTTACCCGGCGGGCTATGATTTTCACAGAGGCGAGTTTTTTGCGTTGCCTATCAATCCTCATGATCCGCAACCCGCCGGCCTTTTGGGTTGGACTTTCGCCAAAGGGAAGTTAGTCTGGTACGACACATTTTTGGGCCAAACGGAACTCTACACGGCCAATGTGACTTCGTCTCAGTAACCCATGGTCGGCGGCTCAGCCCGGTGAGTTTCCGTCCCCCTCATCATTCGTTCCATCTGTTCCATCCGTTGACGAGTCTTTCCTCGTAGGTAATCTCACTACAAACGTACTGCCCTGGCCTGGCGCGCTTTCCAGGCTGATTTGACCCCTATGCGCTTCCACCACCAGCCGGCAGAAGGCCAGGCCCAGCCCCGTGCCACTGCGCCGGCCTTCTATATTTGGCAGACGGGTGAACTTCTCAAACAGATGGCTTTGTTCATCATTGGGGATGCCCGGACCCTCATCGCTGACACCAAATAGCACGCCGGCGGGCAACCCCGCGGCGGCGGCGACTGGCCGCGTCCATAGCCGGATCGTGGAGCCATTGGGCGCAAACTTGATGGCGTTGTCGCTCAGGTTGTCCAGTACCCGGCCGATCAGTTGCGTATCCACAGATAGCTCGGGCAGGTCTGGCGCGGCCTCGGCCTGCACCCGGATAGCGGCTGCCTCGGCGGCTGGCCGCAGCCGCAGCACCGCGGCCGAGAGCAGCTCCTCAGGCGACACCCGCTCGCGCTGCAGTGGAACCGAGCCGCTCTCGATGCGCGCGACATCGAGCAGTTGATTGATCATATGCATCAGGTGCTGGCCGCTGCTGCGCGCCAAAGTCAGAACATCCATCGCCTCGGGTTCCATCGGCTTGCCCGGCGGCGCCATTTGCTGAATCAGTGCCAGGCTGGTCAATATTGACCCCAATGGCCCGCGCAAGTCGTGGATTAGCATATGCGTCAGGTCGTCGCGCAGTTGGCCCAACGCCTGCTCTTCCGTGATGTCGCGCAGGATCATCAGCCACCCGGAGACTTCGCCCGTGCTGCCTCGCACCGGGGCCAGGGTCCGTTCCACTTCGCGTTGGGCGGGCATAGGGGTAGTGTGGGTGTGCGTCACCAGGTCCGAGCCGCCCGCCATCTCGGCCAGGTCGATTTCTAGTTCAGCCGGCGTGGTACCCAGCCGCGCCAGCAAGATTTCATGCTTCGCCAGCACTTGGCCGGTCAGCTCGGCCGCGGATACCCCAGCAAAGGCCGCCAGTGCGCGGTTGGCGGTCAACACGCGCGTTTCAGAATCCAACAACATGATCCCCTCGCGGGTGGTATACAGGATGGACGATAGTTGCTGTACGCGTTGGGCCAGCGCCTCATCTGTCTGTAGATACAGGCGCGCATTATGGAGCGCCATGCCCAATTGGGTGGCGACGGTGATAAGTAAGTCACGGTCGGTGCTGCTCAACGGCAGGCCCTGGGCCACCAACGCATACACGCCTAGCGTGCCCAAAACCTGGCTGCCGGCGATAATCGGCACGGTCAGCCAGCTCGATGCGGGCAAGGCCGGCGGAATCACGCCCAGCTGGGCCGCGCGCGCCTTGACGTTATCCGCCAGCAGCACCGGCTGGCGGGTGCGGATGACGTACTCGCTAAGGCCATTGCCGTGCTTACGCTTGCTCCACTGCAGCTCCTGACCCTTTTCCACCGCCAGCGGAAATGACACCTCATCGTTTTCGGGGTGCCACAGCGCAACGTATAGGCCGCCCACGGGCATAATCTTCGGCAGCTGCGTGTGTAAGGCGTCCAGCAAGTCTTCGATCTGCAGCGAGGCGGCCAGTGCCTGGCTGAGGGCCCCCAGCGTGTTCAGTTCGGTCACCCGCTGCTCCAGCCGCCGGCCCGTCAACGCCATCCGGCGCATGATTAGCGAAGCCCCGGCCAGCGCCAATGAAGAAAGCAGGAATACCCCCGGGCCCAGATTGGTGTAAATCAGCGGCAGGAGCGGCACAAACAATTGCGGCACCATTTCGAAGGCGCTGACCATGGGCAGTGCCCGAAAGAATGTCCTCAGCGCCGCCCGGTCACCGGCCGATAGCATATAAGCGCCTGCCACGCCATAATTGATCACGCCGAACCCCAGCAGCAGCAGCAGGCACGGTCCAATGGCCTGCGGCCCAAACACGACCAGCGGCAGGCGCCCGCCGGCGGCCATGTACACCAGCGCGCCGCCCAGCAGGCTAAGCGTCAGCAATACGGCATTGATCAGACCGATGCTAACCAGTGATAACAGCCCGCCGGGCTCGCGCGCTTCCCCCACACGCTCGGGGAACGCCCAGCGAACGCCTGCGTTAACTGTCGCGCCGATCAATGCGATCCACACCGCTGCCCACGGCCCCATGACCAACATGGCCCCCAATGCCACGGTTGAGGCCAGGTTCACGTAGGCCACCCCAATCGAGATGGCCATGGCGTCCGTAATCAGGAACAAACTGGCAAACAGCAGCCAGGCCACCGGGTCGAAGGCTGGCCGCGGCAGCGCCAGGCCGGCATAAACGACAGCCGCCAAAAGCAGCAGCGCGTTGAAGACAGCCGTGAGTGTGCGTCGTGTGCGAGTCATGAAGTTGACAACCAGGTCAAAACGTGTAATAATCTTTGCATCATCGCCCCCCGACCAGTTCGCGGGGTTTTTATTACCGGCCTGAATTGGCCAAGCGCTATCCTTTAGAAAGGAGGAGGTGGTGTCCTACATGAGTACGAGCGATCGACCATGCGCCGGGGCATCCCTCCTCAAGTAAGGAACGGATTGCCCCGGCGCAGCAAGAGGCCGTCCTACGAAGGGCGGCCTTTTGTATTTAATCACCCGAACACGATTCCAATTCCTCGCGCCATGCAGTCGGTTTCACCCCAACGGTCTCCGGCGCCGCTACAATCGACAGGTCAAAGCGCTCAATCAGTTCCAGCGCGATGCGCAGCGTGCCGGCGCCGCTGATGACGATCAGCCCATCCAGCCCCAGTTGGCGCACGCCCTGCGCCATTTGCGTGGCGGCGTCCTCCATCACCATCGGACCGTCGCGGCTTACCTGGCGCGCGACGGGGTTGCCCCGGTTGGCGGCCCCCAGGATGGTGCCGCCCCGCGACGCCAATCCACACACCACGTCCGGCGTTAGCCGCTCCGCTTGCTGGGTGCGGCCGAGCAGCAGTCCGTCAAAGCCGTCCTGTATGCCGATCAGGTCGCAGCTAGAATCGTTGCAGGTGGTTTTGACCGCCGCCCGGATTACGGCGTTCAGCGCGGGGGCATCGCCACCCCGGGTCAATGGGCCCAGTCGCTGCATCAGGCGGCTGCTTTCGCCCGAGAAGGCTCGACGCCGATTGGGCCCGCGGCTGGGTCGTTGAGCGCCGCCGCATGGATTGCGGCCGCCGCGTTGTGGTGGCGGAAGCAATCCAGCAGAGCGCGCGGCAGGCGAAAGTTATGGGGGAAGCAGTTGAGCATTGTTGCGGCAGTGTATCAGGATTGCCCAGCGCGCCCAGTGTAATCTTTACCGCCACGGCTGTCAAAATCGCGGGCACTCGCGGGCGCGTTGCACGCTGGGGCAAAAATGGCGGAATACTGGCGTGACTGTCGAACAGAGTCTGCCATGCCAGGCCTGCGTGCTATATTGCAAGCTGAACTGGAGGCCGAAGCCGCCCGGCTGATTGCCGCCCTATGGCATTGGACGGTACAGACGGACGCGCCGGACCAGATGGTCATTGAAGTTGAAGTGTTGAAATTGCGCCAGCAACTTTGCGAGCAGTTGGCCGCCGGCGAAGTGGAACAGCGGGCGATAGTTGCGCCGCTGACGGTGAAACGCCCGCCGTGCGGCCGGCCGATGCATCAAAAAGATGTGGGTCCGCCTCAGGCCGCCCCATTCGCCATTTTTGCCATCTTTTGGCGCGCCAACAGCGACAGGAATTCAAAAGCCAAGTTGGCGGCTAGGATGGCGGTGATGTCGCTATGGTCGTACGGCGGGCTGACTTCCACCAGGTCGAAGCCTACTAGCGACAGCCCCGCCAGTCCGCGCACCAGTTGCAGCATTTGATGGCTGGTGAAACCGCCTACCTCAGGCGTGCCGGTGCCGGGCGCAAAGGCTGGGTCCGTCGCGTCGATGTCCAGTGACACGTAAATTGGGCCATCCGCCGCCACGGCCCGGATGGCGGCCACCACGGCCGGCACACCCATGGCCGCTGCTTCGTCCATGGTAATGACGTGCACGCCCAGGTCACGCGCGTCTTGCCAGTCGCTCTGGCCGCTGGTCGGCCCGCGCAAGCCCACCTGAATGTAACGCGCCGGGTCGATCAGGTCTTCTTCCAGCGCCCGCCGGAACGGCGTGCCATGGCTGTA
>JAYTFQ010000225.1:0-7167 GCA_043734225.1 Anaerolineales bacterium
AGTCATGGGCCGGAGCGGCAGGCGGGGGTGCCAGCCAAGATTATACCGCCGATTATCGTTGTATACTCCGCCCGTGCGCGTGCTGATGGTCTCCAAGGCTTGCCTGGTGGGGGTGTACCAGCGCAAGCTGGAGGAGATCGCGGCCTGCCCCGACATCCAGCTTACCGTGGCCGTGCCGGCCAGTTGGCGCGATGAGCGCGGCGAGGTGCGCTTGGAGCGGACGCATGTGCGCGGATACGATCTGGTGGTCGAGCCGCTGGCCTTCAACGGCAACTTCCATCTGCACTTTTATCCCCAGCTTGGCCGCCGCATCGCCCAGGTGCGCCCGGATCTGGTCCATATTGACGAAGAGCCGTATAACTTTGCCACCTGGCATGCCATGCGCCTGGTCCGCCGGCAGGGCGCGCGCAGCCTGTTTTTCACCTGGCAAAACCTGGCCCGCCGCTACCCTTGGCCCTTCAGCCGCTTCGAGCGCGATGTGCTGCGGCAGGCGGATGCCGCTATTGCCGGTAACGAGGAGGCCGTGGCAGTCTGGCGCGGCAAAGGCTATCGCGGGCCGATGCCCGTTATTCCGCAATTCGGGGTCGACCTGGCGGAGTTTCATCCCGCCCAGCGGCCCGCGCGCGCGGCGGGCGGGCCGTTCGTGGTCGGCTACGCCGGCCGGCTGGTGCCCGAGAAGGGCGTTGATCTCTTGCTGCGCGCGCTGGCACAACTGCCGGGCGAGGTGCGGGCGCGTGTGGTGGGCGCCGGGCCCGAGCGGGCACGGCTGGCGCGCCTGGCCGCAGCGCTAGGCGTGGCCAACCGTGTGGAATGGCGGCCACTGGCGCCTTCAGTGGAGATGCCGAGCCTCATCGCCGGCTTCGATTGCCTGGTGCTGCCCTCGCGCACCCGACCCAATTGGAAGGAACAGTTCGGCCGGGTGCTGATTGAGGCCATGGCCTGCGGCGTGCCGGTGGTGGCCGCCGCCAGCGGCGAGCTGCCCAATGTCGTCGGCGAGGTGGGCAGGCTGTTTGGCGAAGGCGATGCGGCCGCGCTGGCGGCGCAACTGCGCGCGCTGTGGCAGCAGCCAGACCTGGCTGCCAGCCTGGCCGCCGCCGGCCGCGCGCGGGTGCAGGCGCGCTACACCCAGCGGCGCGTGGCCGAAGCCACGGTGGCGCTTTACCGCAGCCTGGCGCCTGCTAGCAGCCTATCGTCTGCCAGCAGCCTGCCGTCTGCTGGCAATGGGCTATAATCCGCGCTATGCGAGTTGGTCCGGCGCACGTGGCGCTGAACGCCCAATTGTTGTTTGGGCCCGCCTCTTATCGCAGCGCCGGCATTCATCATTACATCGACTGCCTCCTGCGCGGCTTGCCCGAGGCGGGGCCCGATCTGCGCTACACCGTGTTCGTCGGTGCCGGTCAGCCCGACATGCCAGGCGCCGTCATTCGGCGCACCCGTTTGCCCACGGCCCGGCCATGGGCGCGCATCCTTTGGGAGCAGTGCCTGCAGCCCATTGAGCTGCGGCGTCTGCGCCCCGATCTGCTGCATTCTCTGGCTTTTGTGTCGCCCTTCCGGCCGCCCTGTCCGGCCGTGGTCACCGTGTACGATCTCTCCTTTAAGCTGACGCCCGAACGCTTCCCGGCCGCCCAACGCATGTATTTGAGCACGTTCACTGCCCGCTCGTGCCATCGGGCGCGCCGGGTGATTGCCATCTCCGAGAGCACCCGCAGCGACCTGGTGCGGCTGTTTGGCGTGCCGCGCAGCAAGGTGGACGTGGCCTATCCGGGAGTCGGCAGCGCATTCCGACCGCTCCCGGCGGAGGCCGTCAGCCGGTTTCGCTCCGAACACCAATTGCCAGACCGTTTCGTTTTGTATGTCGGCACGCTTCAGCCGCGCAAGAATGTGGAGACCCTGGTGCGCGCCTTCGCCGAGCTGCGTCGGGTCCAGCCGGACTTGCACCTGGTGCTGGCCGGGGCGCGCGGCTGGTGGTATGAGGCGTTGTTCACGCTCATCCAATCGCTCGATCTGGCGCAAGTTGTGCACCTGCCGGGCTATGTGCCTGAGTCCGAGCTGCCTCTGTGGTACAACGCGGCGGCGGTCTTTGCCTACCCTTCCAGCTATGAAGGCTTTGGTTTGCCGGTGGCGGAGGCCCTGGCCTGCGGCCGGCCGGTGGTGACCACCACGGTCTCTTCGCTGCCCGAGGCCGGCGGCGACGCCGCGCTGCTGGTGCCGCCCGGCGATGCGGCTGCTTTGGCGGATGGGCTGGCGCGCGCGCTGGCCCTGGCGCCCGAGGCGCTGGCCCGCGGCCCGGCGCACGCGGCGCTGTTCACCTGGGCCGAAACTGCCGCGCGGACCGTGGCGACCTATCGTCTGGCGCTGCAGCGCGCCGCGCCGGCGAGGGCAGCCGCTGCCCGGCAGCTATGACGGCCACCACCAACGTGAGCCAGCCGGAGGCGCCCGCGCGCCGCATGCCTTTCACCGCCCGCCGGGTGCGCAGCACCACTCTTGTCTTGCTGGCCGATGTGCTGCTGATCAACCTGGCCTTCTTTCTCGGCTATTACGCCCGCTATCAGTTGCAACTGTTCTCCAATGTGCCGGACACCTACGACGCGCCATACAGCGCCTATGTCCCCTTTCAATTGGCCTTCACTGTGCTCATGGTGTTGTTTTTGGCGTTGGACGGCGTCTACCGTCGCCGGCGCGAGGGCGGCTGGTTTGCGGCGCTGTATCGCATCGGTAACGCCACCACGACGGTGACTGTGCTCTTGATTGCCGGCACGTTCATCGTCCAGCCGCTGGTGTATTCACGACTGCTACCGTTTGAAGTCGGGATTTTGACCATTGTGCTGCTCAGCGGCGCCCGGCTGGGCCAACGCATAGTGGCTGCCCAACTGCGCAAGCGTGGTTTCGGGCTGGATCGGGTGTTGATCGTGGGCGCGGGCGAGATTGGGCGTGCGGTGATGCGCAATCTGGTGGCGCGGCCGGAGCTGGGCTACCAGGTGGTCGGCTTCCTGGATGATGACTTGAGCAAGGGCGACCTGGGCCGCTTCAAGGCATTGGGCGGCCTGGATAGCGTGGGGACGGTGATGAAGTCGGAGCGGGTGGATGAGGTGATCATCACGCTGCCGTGGATGTATCACCGCACCATCATGGGGCTGGTGCGCAGTTGCCAGGCGGCTGGCGTGCGCGCCCGGGTGGTGCCCGATCTGTTTCAGCTTTCACTCAGCCACGTCGATTTTGACGACATGGGCGGCATCCCGCTCATGGGTCTCAAATCGACTGCCATCCCGCGCGCCGGGCGGCTGATCAAGCGCGTGCTGGATATCGCCATTGCCCTAACCGCGCTGGTGGTGAGCTCGCCGGTGCTGCTGCTGATCGCGCTGCTCGTCCGCCTGGATTCGTCCGGCCCGGCGCTATTCCGGCAGCGGCGCGTGGGCGAGGCCGGCCGCCCGTTTGATATTCTCAAATTCCGCACCATGCGGGTGGGCGCCGAGGCCGAGCAGGAGCGGCTCAAGCATCACAATGAGTCCACCGGACCGCTGTTCAAGATGAAGGCTGACCCGCGCATTACCGGGCTGGGCCGGTTTCTGCGTCGGGTGAGCCTGGACGAGCTGCCGCAGTTTGTGAATGTGCTGCGCGGTGAAATGAGCGTGGTCGGCCCGCGCCCGGGCTTGCCCGTGGAAGTGGCCGAATATCAGCCCTGGCAGCGCCAGCGCCTGGACGTGCCGCCCGGCATCACCGGGCTGTGGCAGGTTTCCGGCCGCAGCGATCTGACATTTGACGAGATGTGCCTGCTCGACGTTTACTATATCGAGAACTGGTCGCTCGGCCTGGATTTATCGATTATGCTGCGCACCGTGCCGCGGGTGCTGTTCGCGGATGGAGCCTATTAGATCATGCCATTACACATCATCATTGGCGCCCAATGGGGGGACGAGGGCAAGGGCCGCGTCACCGATCTGCTGGCGGCCGAGGCCGACGTCGTGGCGCGCTATTCGGGCGGCGACAATGCCGGTCACACGGTCACGGTTGCCGGCCCGGCTGGCCCGCGCATTTTCAAGCTGCATCTGCTGCCATCGGGGCTGATCCAACCGCACGTCACCGGCGTGCTGGGCCACGGCATGGTCATCAACCCGGCCCGGCTGCTGCAGGAGATGGCCACGCTGCGCGAGCTGGGGATCGAGGTCACGCCGGCGCGGGTGAAGATTTCCGCCGCCGCCCATCTGATCACCCCGGCGCACATCGCCGTTGACCAGGCCGACGAGGCCGCGCGCGAGGCGGGCGAGGGCAAGCTCGGCACCACCGGCCGCGGCATCGGCCCGGCCTACACCGACAAGACCGCCCGCCGCGGCCTGCGCGCCGAGCTGATGGCCGACCCCGAGCGGCTGGGCGACGCCGTGGCCGAGCATGTGCGCCTGACCAATCAAAGCCTGGAGCGCATCTATCACCGGCCGGCGCTCGATTCGGCCCAGGTGGCTGCCGACTACACCGGCTATGCGCGGGAGCTGGCGCCCTACCTGGCCGAGACCTCGCTTTATTTGCACCAACGGCTGAGCAAAAAAGCCGTGGTGCTGGCTGAAGGCGCGCAGGGCACCCTGCTCGACCTGGACTTGGGTACCTACCCGTTCGTCACCAGCTCATCGCCGACCAGCGGTGGCGCTTTCGTCGGCCTGGGGGTCGCGCCGCGTTTTGCGGACCGTATCATTGGGGTGACCAAGGCTTTCCAAACCCGGGTGGGTGAGGGGCCGTTCCCCACGGAGGCCTTCGGCGCCGAGGCCGAGCGGCTGCGCGGCACGGGCGCCAACCCGTGGGACGAGTTTGGCACCACCACCGGCCGGCCGCGCCGCTGCGGCTGGCTGGACCTGGTGCTGCTGCGCTACGCGCTGCGCATCAATGGCGTGACCGAACTGGTGCTGACCAAGCTGGACGTGCTGACCGGCCTGAGCACCATCCAATTGGGTGTGGCCTATCAGGCCGGGAGCCAAACGTATCCAGAGCTGCCCATGGGGCCGGCGGATCTGTCGCCCTTCCAGCCGGTGTATGAGAGTTTGCCAGGTTGGTCGGAAGACTTGAGCGGCGCGCGCGTGTTAGCGGATTTACCGCCCGCGGCTCGCAACTACGTGGCGCGGATTGAAGAGTTGACCGGAGTGCCTGTCAGCCTGATCTCAGTCGGCCCGGAGCGCAGCCAGATCGTCCGGGCCGACTGAGCCGCGCTTATTGCGCGACGGGGGTGCCGCAGTTGGGGCAATGTCGCCAGACCGCCTGCAGCGGCTGGCCGCAGTTGGGGCACACCGTCTGGCTGATAGCCGCCAGCGGCGGCTGCGCCATTGGCGCTTGGGCCGGCGGTGTGACGGGCATCGCGGCCGCCAGCGGTGGCTGCGCCGCATATGGGCCCGGCCGCCGGCCAAAAACGGAGATGGCCAACACGATCAGCCCGGCCAACAGCAGCGGCCAGACGCACCTGGCCAGCCCAAAGAAACCCATGAACGGCATCCGGCCGCCCAGGCCAAACATGAAGCCCGGCTGGAACGGCATGTGCCGCCCATAGATGCCCTCGGGGCTGCCGAATTGCGGCGCCACGGCCAGGCCCAGGCGCGGCAGCACGTACGGCGCCAGATCGGCCAAGATCACCGCCGCGACCAGCAGCACCACGCCGATACCAATCACCCATTGTAAACTTTTGCTCATGCGCGCCTCGAAATGCTGATCAATCAACCCGACCCCGATACCCTTGATTTCTTTGTTCACTTGGCAGCATCCGCGTCACCCCGCGATGCCCATCTGGGCAGTCATCGCAATCAGTATAAACCTCAGATGTTCAGATTGGATGAGGTCCAGGAGAGAAACCGACGATTGGCATGCTCAACGCCTGACGTCTGGCAGGTGGGGGTTGCCGCCGTCCAGGCTATAGTGTCGGACGGCACGTGGCCAATTACCTAGGAGACTGGATACATGCAGACACCCACAAAATTTAACGAAGGAACCCCAGCCGAGACCGAGCAGCACTACCACAACCACGTCGACCCGCACCGAGGCGCCTCCGCGCTGTCGGATGTCATCCTGGGCGGGCAGGACGGCTTGGTCAACGTCTTGGGCGTCATCCTGGGGGTGGCCGCGGCCACCTCCGACAGCCGCATTGTGCTGGTGGCCGGCCTGGCCGCCACGTTCGCTGAATCGGTGTCAATGGGGGCAGTCGCTTACACCTCCACCCTGGCCGACGCGGATTTTTACGAGAGCGAGCGGGCGCGCGAATACCGGCACATCCAGGCGGTGCCGGGGCTCGAGCGCGAAGAGATCCGCAGCATTTATCACAACAAAGGATTTAGCGGCGAGCTGCTGGACCGGATCGTCAGCACCATCACGCGCGACAAGGATGTGTGGGTGGCGGTGATGATGGCCGATGAGCTGCAGTTGGCGCCGGTCGACCGGCACACCGCGGCCCGCTCGGCGCTCATCGTCGGCGTGGCCGCCATCGTCGGCTCGCTTATCCCGCTGCTGCCCTTTGCGCTGCTGCCGGTGCAATACAGCATGATCGTGGCCATTACCCTGGCGGCCGTGGTGCTCTTTATCGTGGGGGCTTACAAGGCCCGGCTCACCGTGGGCAACCCGGGCAAGAGCGGCCTGGAGATGGCCGTGATTGGGACGCTCAGCGCGCTGGCCGGCTATATTGTCGGCGTGCTGCTGAAGGTGCCAACCGCGCCTTGATTTTCGCCCTTCCCCCTCAAAAAACGGGGCCGCGGCGGGCATTGCAATACCCGCCGCGGCCCGTTTTCGCAAAGGCACCCCTCGTTTGTCATATTCTGTCATATCCGCGAGGCACAAAAATCAGATGAAAGTGATGGCATTTGTCACTGCCGCTGGCCGGGCGCGGGTCGTATAGTGTCTCTATCAAAGGCAATCAAGCACAGGCACCTACAACCTTCTAAGGAGGAACAAGAAATGGCCAGTGTCGTAACACGCAAAGGGGAAGTTGTTCAGGATCCTTCGTTCGTCACCAAGCTTCTCAGTGATCCACGCGCCGGCTGGCTGTTCCTGCCGCTGCGCGTGTGGCTGGGCTACCAGTGGGTGGACGCCTCGCTGCATAAGATCACCAACCCGGCCTGGGTGACGACCGGCGATGCGCTGAAGGGCTTTTGGACGGGCGCGGTGGCCATCCCGGCGACCGGGCATCCGGCCATCACCTTCGAT
>JAYTFQ010000226.1:0-16377 GCA_043734225.1 Anaerolineales bacterium
GTCGAACGGACGGAAGGCGGGGGGCTGGTCCACGTTCAGGGTGACCACCAGGGTTGTTTCAGCCAGACCGTAGCCCGGCGTCATGCTCTCCGGCCGGAAACCGTAGGGCGCGAAGGCTTCACGAAACGCCGTGATGGTTGCCGCCCTGACCGGCTCTGATCCGTTGGCTGCCACGCGCCATTTGCTCAAGTCGAGGCCTGCGCACGCCTCGGGTGTCGCCTTGCGCGCCATCAGCCCGTACGCGAAATTGGGCGCGGCGCTGTAGCAGGCGCCGAACCGGGTCATGGCCTTCAGCCATCGCATCGGCCGCTGCAAAAAGGTTACGGGCGGCATCAGAATCGAACGGTAGCCAATGTAAGCCGTCAGGATTACATTGGCAATCAGCCCCATGTCGTGGAAGAGTGGCAGCCAACCGAGGCCAACGGTCTCGTGGTTAAACCGCAGCGCCTGGTTCAGCATCTCACATTCAGCGACCAGGTTGCCGTGAGTCACCATGACCCCGCGCGGTGATCCGGTTGAGCCCGAGGTGTATTGCAGAAAGGCCAGCGTGCGCGGCTCGATGGCCGGCATCCGCCAGACTTCGGCCCACCCCGGCTCCACCCGGTCTGTGGCCAACCAGCGAGACGCCCTCAGGTCCGGGTGCTGCGCCAGCCACTTATCAAAGCGCGGCATTAACTCGTTGGTCGTCAGAATTGCCTGGACTTGGGCGTCTGCTGTGACCGTTTTGATCCGCACCAGGTGGCGTTCCTTGACCGGCTCAATCACAGGTACGGCAATCACGCCGGCGTAAAGGCAGCCGATGAAAGCCGTGATGAAGGCGAGGTTGGTTGGGTAGACGAGGATGGCCCGGTCGCCGGGCCGCAGTTCGCTCTGCAGATAACCACCGATCGCCCGCGCCTGTCGGTCCAACTCGCGGTAGGTCAGGTGGGCTTCCTGCTCATCGCCATCCACCAGCAGCGTATAGGCAATCGCGTCCTCCCACTGCTGGGCATTGATCCTGATCCTGTCCACTGTGCTGGTAAATGGCTGGAACATATCTGGCGCGAATGGCGCGCGCTCCTTCTACCGGTACGAGATCGGCCGTTGGGTCCTTACCCGAATCACTCGATGTTGATCGGCCGCTTGATTATTTCGACCTTGTCGGTCGTTTGGCACTGAATACGAGCTGGCCGATGGGTTGTCGGCGACAACAGGAAACACGCGTCATTCCTGGACAGCGCACGTCTGTCGCGGAGGACTGAATAGCACCGATTATGGCTTGAATTGTACCCGCAGTCAAATGATCTGCACTGCGCCGCACCCATGACCGGATTGGGACTCTCTAACAAATTCACCGACTCCACAAACACGGTGGTATTATGCCCGTCAGTTCGTTATAATTCTGGTCTGGTGGAAAAATCATCCCAAAAAATGTTATGACTAGCGAACCGAGCCGGCCCGAGCCGATGTCTCTGGTCAAACAGGCCCTAATGGCCGTCGAACAAATGAAAGCTCGGCTCGCGGCGGCTGAGCGCAAGCAGCAGGAGCCGATCGCCATTGTTGGCATCGGTTGTCGCTTCCCTGGGCAGGCCAGCTCGCCCGACGCCTTCTGGCAGTTACTGGCGGCCGGCGGGAGCGGTGTCACGCGCATTCCCGCCGGCCGCTGGGATGTTGACGCTTACTTCGACCCAAATCCTGATGCCCCGGGCAAAACCTATTCCCAATATGGCGCCTTCCTCGACGAAATTGACCGTTTTGACGCCGCGTTCTTCAATGTTCTGCCGGTCGAAGCCAACAGCATGGACCCACAGCAACGCATGCTGCTGGAAGTGAGTTGGGAGGCGTTGGAGCACGCTGGCCTGGCTGGCGAGGGCTTGAAAGGCAGTCGCACGGGCGTCTTTGCCGGCGTGTGCGGCAGTGACTACATGATGGTCACGCTCGGGAACCGCGGCGCCCAGCACGTCGACGCCTTTTCGGGCACCGGCTCGGCCAGCAGCATTGCCACCGGACGCCTGTCCTATTTCTATGACTTCCACGGACCGAACTTCCCGGTAGACACCGCCTGCTCGTCCTCGCTGGTCGCGCTGCACCTGGCCGTACAGAGTCTGCGCAGCCAGGAATGCGACCTGGCGCTGGCGGCGGGGGTAAGCGCCATGATTTCGCCCGAGCTCTACGTTTATTTCTCGAAGATGCGCGCCCTCTCGGTGGGCCCTGCCTGCCGCACCTTCGATGCCCAGGCAGATGGGTATGTCCGCGGGGAGGGCTGCGGCGTGATGGTCTTGAAACGGCTCTCCGACGCTGAGGCGGCGGGCGATCGGGTGATCGCGGTCGTGCTGGGCACGGCGATGAACCACGACGGCCGCACAGGCGGTCTGACTGCCCCCAATGGCCCGGCCCAACAAAGCGTCATCCGCGCGGCGCTGGCCAACGCCGGAGTTGCCCCGGAAGACGTGACCTACGTGGAGACCCATGGCACTGGCACACCGCTCGGCGACCCGATCGAAGCGCAGGCGCTAGCGGCGGCCTACCGCAGCCAGGCGGCAGACAACAAACTCTACCTGGGTTCGGTGAAGACCAACATTGGCCATCTGGAAGGCGCGGCCGGCGTGGCGGGCGCTATCAAGGCCGCGTTGATGCTGCACCACCGGGAGTTAGTGCCGCACCTGCACTTTAATCAGCCTAATCCCTATATTCCCTGGTCTGAGATACCACTCGAAGTGGTCACCGCTCGCCAGCCCTGGCCCGCCGGCCGGCCCCTCCTCGCCGGGCTATCCTCCTTCGGCTTTAGCGGCACAAATGTGCACGTCATCCTGGGGGCGCCCGCGGCGGAACCCCGGCCCGCCACGAGCGAGGCCGAGGCGCGGCCTCTCAGCCAGGCCGAGGCACAACCGCTAACGGTGGGTGCGCCCCGCTATCTCCTGCCCCTATCAGCGCGCACAGCCACGGCGCTGAAGAGCCTGGCCGGCCGTTATGCTGAGCACCTGCGCCAACATCCGGGGCAAGCGCTCAGCGACGTCTGCCACACGGCGGCCGTCGGGCGGGCTCATTTTCCCCACCGGCTGGCGGTCGTCGGCGTCAGCCCAGTCGAAATGGCTGCGCGGCTGGAGGCCTTCCAGCTCGGCCACGAACTGCCCACGGGCCTCGCGGCCCATCAGGTCCGGCCGCAGGCCCCCGCACGCGTGGTATTCCAATTTTCCGGCCAGGGGGCGCAGTATCCAGGCATGGGCCGCCGCATCTACGAACAAGAGGCCGTGTTCCGCGAGACACTCGATCAGTGCGATCAGCTTCTCCGCCCCCATCTGGGCCTCTCCATTGTGGCCGTCATGCTCGGCCAGGAACTCGCGCTTGAAGGCGCCAGCGGACCCATCGCGCTCAATGAGACCTGGCTCACACAGCCGGCGCTCTTTGTCTTTGAGTATGCCCTGGCGCGTTTGTGGCAATCCTGGGGCGTAGAGCCGGCCGCGGTGACCGGCCATAGCATTGGGGAGTACGCCGCGGCCTGCCTGGCGGAGGTCTTCAGCCTCGAAGATGCGCTGCGGCTGGTGGCCGCCCGTGGCCGGCTGATGCAGGCCCTGCCGCCGAACGGGGCCATGGTGGCGGCCTTCGCGCCGGAGGCCACGGTGGCGGCCTGCCTGACGGGCAAACCCGGCCTTAGCCTGGCCGCGATCAATGGACCGGACAATGTTGTCATCTCCGGCGAGCGCCCGTCCGTGCAGGCGGCGGCCGAAGAGTTGGACCAGGCGGGTTTCCTGACCCAGGCCCTGCGCGTTTCCCATGCCTTTCATTCGCCCCTCATGGAGCCGATGCTGGCCGAATTCCGGCGGGTCGCCGGTGATATCGTGTACCGGCGGCCCCAACTGCCCATGATTGGGAATGTGACCGGTCGGTTTTTCGACCCAGGCCAGGTGCCGGACGCCGAGTATTGGTCGCACCACGCGCGGCAGCCGGTGCGCTACTATGCTGGCTTGCAAACGCTGCTGGCGGCAGGCTATAACCTGTTTTTGGAAGTCGGACCCAAACCGATCCTGACCGACCTGGGCCGGCGCTACGCCGCCCAGGCGGGCCAATGGCTGGCTGGCTATCAACCGAACCAAGAAGATAGCGCCTGGCTGGATAGCCTGGCAGCCCTCTACGTTCGCGGCTGCCCGATTAATTGGAGCGTGCTCTATCCGCGCCGCCAGCACCAACGCCTGGCGCTGCCCACCTATCCGTTTGAGCGCAAGCGTTTCTGGCTGGAACAGCCAGCCAGCGCTTCGACCCAAATCTCACAGCCGCCGCCGGCCAGCAGTCGTAGCAGCGACACCGCCGTCTGGAATGCCTTTGTCGATGTATTGGAGTGAGGGCTCGCGCGAGAAGGCGCAGACAGGGTTGTTATGAACGAATCTGAAATGGATATTGTCGAACCGCCTGCCGAACAGACCGCCCCGACCAAGGCGTTGGTCCGCCAGGAGCTACAGGCGATTATTGCCCAGGCGCTCGGCCTGGACCCGGCCGACGTGGACATGGCCGTGCCCTTTATGGACATGGGGGCCAGCTCGCTTGCGCTGGTGGACATTTTCCGCGCCATCTACGAGCGTTTCGGCGTCCGGCCGTCAATCCGCAAAGTGTTCGAAACGTACGACTGCGTCGATCGGCTGGCGGAATATGTAGTGGCGCTCATGGCCATCCAGCCGGTCGCCAGCCCGGCGCAGCTGCTGGCCGAGCGCCAGGCGGCGCTCAGCCAGCCGGCCGGTCGCGCGTTCACTACCCTGCCGCTAACGGCGGCCCAGACAAACGTCTGGTTTCTGGCGGCCTACTCCGAGGGGGCCATGCTGGCCCACACCCGCCGGGTCGCGTTCCACCTGACAGGCGGGCTGGACGTGGCGGCGCTGCAACAGGCGTTTCAGACCGTCGCGGATCGGCATGAGGCGCTGCGGCTGACGGTCGACGCGACGGAGATGCAACAGCGGATCGCGCTGGCGAGTCAGGTGACCCTGACCTTCGTCGATTTCGAGGGCAGCGCGGGCGGCGAGCAACAAGCCGTCGTCAGCGCCTGGCTGCGCGACGAAAGCCGAAAGCCCTTTGAGCCAACCGAGGCCCTGTGGCGGGCCGCCCTGCTCCGCCTGGCGCCCGCGCGCCACCTGCTTGTTGTCAGCGCGCATGCGCTGATCGCTGATGAGCAGGCCTTGCGGCGCCTGTTGGCCGAAGCGGCTACGTACTACTCGGCCGCGCTGGCGAACGATGAGCCGCTGGGCGAGGCCGCCATGCCCTTGCGCGCCTACTTCGATCTCCTGTCCGCCCACGAGAGCCAGCCGCGGTACGCGCGCTCCCGCGCCTTCTGGTCGGAGCTGTATGCCGACGGCATTCCTCAGGTAGACCTGGCCTGGTCGCAGCCGCGGCCGCCGGTCAAGAGCTACGCTGGGAACCGGCTGGTGGTCGCCCTGCCGGCGGCCCTGGCCCACTCGCTGCGCGCCTGGAATACCACCCACAAGAGCTCGCCGTTTGCCACCATCCTGGCCGCCTTCCAAATCTGGCTGCAGCGCCTGAGCGGCCAGACCGACATCGTGGTCGGCGTCTTCAGCCGTGGCGACACCCTGTTGCCCCGCGCCGGCGCGCTGATCGCCAACACGACCAACCCGCTGCCGCTGCGCACAACGGTGGAGGTTGGCGCCGCCTTTGCCGCCCATCTGCGGCAGGTCCAGCAATGCCTGTTGACCGCCTTCGACCACCAGGATTATCCCTTCTCGGCCATCATCCACGACCTGCATCCGGATCGCGACCAGAGCCGCTCGCCTGTCTTCACCGTGGCCTTTGACTGGCAGCCCGATTTTGCCTGGCCCAGCTTCCGCGCGCTCGGCGTCCAGCCGGTCACGGCGCCGGTCCAGTACGTGCCGTATGATCTTATTTTGAGCGTCGCTGAGGCCAACGGACAGATGCAGCTGCAGTGCGACTACAGCACCGAGCTGTTCGACGCCGCGACAATGCGCCGCTGGATGAATTCATTCCGGACGCTGCTGGCCGCCTGCCTGGAGCCGGACGAGCAGCCAGTGGCCCGCCTGCCAGTAGTGGCCGCGGAAGAGCGTCGCCAGCTCCTGGTCGAGTGGAACAACACGCGCCAACCCTATCCCCAGGACATGTGTCTGCACCATCCGTTCGAAGCTCAGGCCGCCAAAACACCTGAGGCGATTGCGGTGACCGATGGCCAGCACCAGTTGACGTATGCCGAGCTGAACACCCGGGCGGAGCAGGTGGCCGCCCAACTGCGCCAGGCCGGTGTGGGTCCGGGCGACTTTGTAGCCCTGTGCCTCGATCGTACGGTCAGCCTGCTGGTCGGCGTGCTGGGCATCCTCAAGGCTGGCGGCGCTTACATTCCGCTAGACCCCACCTATCCCGTGGACAGGCTGGCCTTCATGCTGCACGACTCGCAGGCCAAGGTTCTGGTGGCCGGCACGACCTGGCTTGGTCGCTTCCCCCGCTTCGACGGGCTGACCTTCTTACTTGAAGATCTGGCGATGGTGCCGGCGCGGGGCAGCCCGCCCGCTGCCAGCACGGCACTGAAACAGCCTCGCCAACCGGCGGCGGATGACGTGGCCATCAACATTTACACCTCGGGCTCCACCGGCCGGCCCAAAGGCGTGCTCATCAGCCATCGCAATGTGGTTAACCTGCTGCACACGTTGCAGCCGGTGCTGGGCTTAACCAGCACCGACCGCTGGCTGGCAGTGACAACGCTCTCATTTGATATCTCCGAAACCGAGCTGTTCATGCCGCTGGCGGTGGGCGCCACTATCGTGCTGGTCAGCCGCGCCGACGCGGCGGACGCGGAACGACTGCAAGAGCACCTTCACCACGACGGTATTACCTTCATGCAGGCGACGCCCGTTGCCTGGCAGATGCTGGTGGCGGGGGGCTGGATGGGAGACGGCCGGCTAACCATGTTGAGCTGTGGGGAAGCGGTGCGGCGCGAGCTGGCCGACGCGCTGCTGGCGCGCGGCGGCGTGCTGTGGAACTTCTACGGCCCGACTGAAACCACCATCTACTCCGCCCTTCACAAGGTGGAGCCGGGCGCGGGGCCGGTGCCGATTGGCCGGCCGGTGGCCAACACCCAGCTGTACGTCCTGGACCGGCAGATGCAGCCGGCGCCGATCGGCGTGCCGGGCGAGCTGTATATCGGCGGCGACGGGGTGAGCCGCGGCTACTGGCAGCGTCCGGATTTGACGGCCGAGAAATTCATGCCTGATCCCTTTGCGGCGGTCGCGAATGAGACCGGTAACGCCACGATCGGCGGGTCAGATCGTCCAGGGACCACGCCGCCGCGTTGGCTCTACCGCACCGGCGACTTGGTCCGCTATCTGCCGAATGGGGATCTGCTCTATCTGGGACGCATGGATTTCCAGGTCAAGATCAGAGGGTTTCGCATAGAGCTCGGCGAGGTGGAGAGCGCGCTGAGCAGCCACCCGGCGGTGGAGCGCAATGTAGTCGTAGCGCGCGAGGACGACCAGGGGCGCAAGTATCTGGCCGCCTACTTCACCATGCGCGCCGGGCAGGCGCCGCCGACCACCGCGGCGCTGCGCGCGCACCTGGCCGAGCAGCTTCCCGATTACATGATCCCGGCGGCCTTCGTGCCCTTGGCGGCGCTGCCGTTGACACCCAACCGCAAGGTGGATCGCAAGGCGCTGCCAGAACCAGGCCACGCCCTGCGCGCGGGGCTGGATCAGGCCTATGCCGCCCCGCGCAACCGCGTCGAGGAAATCCTGTGCCGCATCTGGAGCGAGGTGCTGGTACTGGAAAAGGTCGGTATTCACGACAGTTTCTTCGACCTGGGCGGCGATTCGCTGCGGCTGACGCAGTTGATGCTCAAGCTGCGCGAGTATTTTCGTATGCGCCTCAGCCTGCGCGAATTCTTTGCCCAGCCTACGGTGGCCGAGCTGGCCGGCATGATCGCCGAGGCGCGCCGCCACACTCTAGCCACCGAGGACGGCCAGTGGATCAGCCCGACGCTGCGCCAGGACGGCCCGGAGGCCAAGGCGCGTTTTGACTTCCTGCGCGCGGAGGCGCAACTGGACCCGGCCATTCAGCCGCAAGGCCGGCCGTATGTTACTGGCGCCAGATTCCAGCGCCTTCTATTGACCGGCGCCACAGGCTTCGTCGGCGCCTACCTGCTACGCGACTTGATTGACCAAACGGATGCCCGCGTCTACTGTCTGGTGCGCGCCGCTGACGAGGCCGCCGGCCTGGAGCGTATTCGCCGGCAAGCCGAACGGCTGGGCCTCTGGCGCGCCAGCGACCAGGACCGCCTGCGGGTTGTTCTAGGAGACGTGAGCCAACCTCGGCTGGGCCTGAACGAAACGATCTATCGGGCCCTGGCCGGAGAAGTGGACACCATCCTGCACTCGGCGGCCGCGGTCAATTTCATCTATCCCTACCAGGCGCTAAGGTCGGTTAACGTGGACGGTGTGCGGCGCATCATCGAGTTTGCTTTCGCGGAACAGGTGAAACCTGTCCACTATCTTTCCACCACCGCCATCTGGCCGATGGGCGCCCAGCGCACGTTTACCGAAACGATGGCGCTCGACCAGGACCTGCTGCTCAACCTGCCCTACGACGAAACCAAATGGGTGGGCGAAAAGATGCTGGGCGAGGCCGCGGCGCGCGGCCTGCCGGTGGCCATCTACCGGCCGGGCGAAGTCTCCGGCGACAGCCGAACCGGCACCTCCGACCTCTCGCACCTTGCCAGCGCCCTGCTGAAAGGCTCCTTGCAGGCCGGCATTTTCCCGGCCATCGACTCCTTTCTAGACGCTGCGCCGGTGGATTACGTGGCGCAGGCCATTGTCTTTTTGATGACCCAGCGCCAGCCATTGGGCCGGGTGTTCCACCTGTGTAATCCGCGGCCGATGCACGCTCACGACGCCTACCAGTGGCTGCGGCAGCATGGCTACATCTTCGACGTGCTGCCGTTTGACCAGTGGCGCTGGCGGATTTTCAACAGCCCGGGCTTTGCGCAGAATGCCTTGTATCCCTTCGCGGCCATGCTCGAAGAGTTCACCGAGCTCAGCCTGCAGCTCCCGGTTTGGGATACCACGGCTACCATCAAGGAATTTGAGGGGAGCGACGTCGCCTGCCCGGCCGTCGACACGCAGCTGGCAGACACTTACCTGCGCTACTACATTGAATCAGGCTACATTCACGCGGCCAATCCGATCCTGAATACTGCCTGACATGCGTCAGGAGCACTGGCGCTGAGCGCTGGATCTGGCTCGACGGGTTTGTCGTTGTTGGCTAACTCGGTATTCAATTTTCGTCCTTGAGATTCACGGAGGAGCGCCAGACCAGAACCGGTTCGCGAGTGCAGGTGTGCCCTCGGCCGTGGAGAACTGCACAGCCGCCGCGAAAGTCTCCAACTGCTTGACGGCGCGCGGCTCGACACCTGTACTTGCATGCAGGTGCAAGTGTGTCGCCGTTCTCCACCAGCGCGCTCACGCTCGGGGCCACACTTGCACCGCGCTTGTCCCTGGGGACAGCACAAGTGCAGGTGTGCCGTGATAGCGCTGGCCGCCGGCGCGGAACTTCGGCCGGCGGGATGAAGGTGTGGCCCAATGTGTGCATCTTGACCACCGACGCCGTGGCGGCCTGGTCGCCCCAGTCGAAGGCGTACTTGCCGCGCGTGATGCTCAGGCACGAAGCGGGCTCGACGGCGATGACCTTGGCGCGCTTGCCGTTGGTCAGGTTCTGATGGATGAAGGGATAGGCGAAGCCGGCAAAGTCGCGAAGCGTGCCGCCGCCGGCGCAGCCAACACCTGCACTTGCACGCTGCGCGCGCAAGCGCGGTGCAAGTGTCACGAAGTCCGGATATTCGCCGGCCATCTCCACACCTGCACTTGAACCGCAGGTGCAAGTGTCTGCATCAGCGCTTCCTCGCCGATCACCGTCTGGTGCTGCGGTCAGCACGTGGTCGAGCACCGAGCCCAGGCTGTACTTCTTGGCGCCGCCGCTGGTCGTCGCCACTTCCACCGCTTCCGAAATGGCCAACCCCAGCGAGCCAGGGTTGTTCGGGTCCTGCTCCAGCGCGGCCCGCCCGGCGTGGGTGCGGTCGGTCGGGCTGGCGTACACATCCGCGCCGAAGTTCTCCACACCTACACTGTGTGATCTATGCTCACCGGGCCATCCCCATCGGCTGGTTGGTGATTGAAGGCGCAAAAGGGCATTTCCCGACGGAGACCCATCTAGCGCTGGCGCGTGAAGTCAAGACGCGGGTGCCGGCGACGGCCACGGTCATTTTCCTGGGCGACGGTGAATTCGATAGCCCGGAATTGCAGGCGGAAGTGGCCAGCTATCAATGGCAATATGTTTGTCGCACCGCCAAGAATATTCTGATCAGGGTGGGCGAAGATTGGCTGTCTGTGGCGGACTTGGCGGTGACGCGCGGGCAACACGTCTTCCGTAAGAATGTCCATTTTACCAAGGTGGCCTACGGCCCGGTGATGGTTATCGCTTGGTGGGAGGCGCGCTACCCCGACTCGATTTATCTGGTGAGCAATATGGCCAGTGGCCAACGCGCCTGCGACTGGTATGGCAAACGGATGCACACACCTGCCCCAGCTGCGAAGCAGGTGCGGGTCGAGACCTTCTTTTCAGACCAGAAAAGCCGAGGATTTCAGATCGACCGCAGCCATTTGAGCGACCCGCAGCGAGTGCAGCGCTTGTTGATCGCCGCCAACTTGGCGTATCTGTGGGTCATTTGCCTGGGCACGGTTGCGCACGATGACGAGTGGCTGCCGATTATTCATCGGCGTCACCGCTGTGATCTCAGCCTGTTCCAGTTGGGCCTGCGGCTCTTGGATTATCTGCTCAACCATGATCAACCGATCCCAAGTTCATTCGCCCTTGAGCCGGAAACTGTCCGGTAATGAAATTTTCGATAGAGTCTACTCTATAGCGAGGCGGATGAGTTGGTTATGTATTCCCGCGAGCATGTCAGTCATGGTCGGCTTAAGATGAGTCCTGTCGCACTTTTATAAATGTCAGCCTTCGACGACTATGACGGTATGGGTCCCGACAGCGGGCAGATCCACTCGAAGATAGCCTGCTTCTAGCCGGAAAGGCAGCGACTGCTCGTCCGGCGCTAAGTAAACCCGACTAGGTGCCTGCTCGGCACGCAGCTTGAACCACAATCCAGAGATCGGCCAGCTTTGGTCGGCATGCGGGATGGGTTGGAAGGTCCGCCGCGTCTGAAATGCTACCAAGTGGACAATCTTGCGCGCAAGGTGGTCACGCGAAGCGGCCTGGCTGTGCAGCGTGAATTCGACCCAACCCGGACCACCGGGCAGCAGGAGCGCAGGGTCCAGGAAATTCCGCAGCGCGTTTTGAAGGATCGCCCGATACACCCAGTAGTCGTAGTTGCGATAGGCCGTAAACAGGGGCGCTGCAAGGTATAGGACCTGCTCACTCTGAACGATGACGGGCGTATTCAACGATTCGCCGACACCGGCATGCCGGTGGCCGGTCAGGTGCTGCCAGGTGCGGGTGAACAACGCGCGGCTGATATTGCCATAACCGGTTATCCCTGGCCCTGGCTTGGGGCGCACCAGGTATTGTTGGTCGTAAAAGACATAGTCGTAATCGGTGGCCAGCTCGGTCTCACCCACCAACGCCGGCTCCAGGCGCATAAAGCTGGGCACGGTTGGGGCGGGCCCCACCCACTCGACCGGGATTTCGTTCAAGGCGAATTGCCCGCTTGCTGGGTCTAGCGCGGCGGTGCCACTCAACACCAACTTGCCTCCCTGGCGCAGGTAATCCGCCAGGCGTGACCGCCAGCCATCATCCAAAGCAACTGCGTGCGGCAGCACGAGCGCCGGATACCGGCTGAGATCGACATGGTGATCGACCACATCGAACTGCCGCCCGATTTCCAGCAAGGCCTGGGCCGCCCCGTCCACCTCTGCGCTCAGTTTACCCACCCCTGGATCGGTCGGCCCGCCCTGACCCAGATCTAAGATCGCCAGTTCGGCGGCCGGAGTCGCATCTATCAGCCAGGGCTCAAGCTGCTCGACCCGCGCGAAAACTTTTCCGATCGTGCGATAGGCGGCGGCGTCCAGCATCCCGCGTGGATGCAGCTGATCGCCGATGCAGATGCGCCCGCCAGCTGCCAAGATGGTGCCGGCTTCATAGTCAAGCTGATCCTGCGCCTTGAGCCCGCCGAAATCCGACCAACTGCGATGGAAGCGGCCGGTCAGTGCCACAAATTCCTTGCCATAGGTCCGGGCCTGCCGGGCTAAGACAGGGAAATGCATGTAACCCCAGATGTAATCCTGCACCGGGTCGCTCTCGACTTCAAATTGGGACATGTATGGCAGCATCTCGCCCATGGCGTTCGTGATGGTACCGTTGTAGAAGACGGTGGCTTGCGGGTTCTGAGCGCCTATCAGCCTGGTCATGCGCTCAAAGAACTTGAGGTCCTGTTGCCGAGCATAGGTCCAGACGGCCTCATCGTCTTCTAAGTTGACCTTCGCCCGTAGCATATGCGCCTGGCCCCAGGGCGAATAGTTGGGCATGGGAAAGCAGATGTCGAACCAGAAGCCGTCAATCTCCTCGCCATAGCGCTGGAAGAGCTCCTCGACCTGGGCCACCACATACTCTGAATAAGAGCTGGATAGGTCGAGCGTGCTCCAGGTCGAGAATGTGTTGGCCAAGGGCTTGCGCATGAGCATCTGGCCCTCTTTGTTCACACACACCCACTCCGGGTGCTGGATAGCGGCCAGGTCGTCCCATTTGACGCTGATATAGATCGGGCAGCGGATATCGACCCGATGCAGGGCTTCAATCTGGCGGCCAAGCAGGTCGAACTTCAGATGTGGATGCTGCGTCCCCACCTGCGTGGGGTAATAGGAATAGCCATAGCAGCATTTCGCGAAGAGGTTAATCGAATTGACATGCGCGGCTTGCAGGGTGCCGGCGAACGAACTGGCGTCGAAATCGGCCCCTACATCTTCACAGGCCGCGCCGGTGTGGAAGTCCAAATGGGCCTGTCGAAAGCGCTGTTGAATCGGCATGAGAGGTCACCTTGCCTATGAAATATTTGGCGGGAAGTTTTAACGATTTCTTCGGGTCTTGAATTTGCTCTTGAGTCCGGGAAGTATAGCACTGCCGTGTCGGTGTTAGCGTCCAATGCTATATACAGCGCTCGGTCTTGCCTGGACAATTCAAAGCCGCCCATGTATCCATACGACGGTCCCGCCGATAGACTCTATCGAAAATAAGCGTGCGAGTTTTTGTGGCGTCGAGCGCGACGGCCGACGCGCCGATTGTGCAGCCTGCAAGCAATCTGCATCGCACGATCGGACAAGCCTTCAGCGATGTTACGGAGTTGGTCTTTGGCAACCGACTGATCTTGACCCCAGCAATGGCATGTTCTACGCGAACTCGCGCACGCTAGCTTTCGGTTGCGCTGTTTCTGGTCAGGCTTTAGCGGCGATCTCTTGGACTTTTTTTCGGCTGGAGATGCTCGCGCACCGTGGGCGTTTAGCCTAGCAGTTTGTCGGAGAAATAAAAGGGGGCATGTCTCACGCAAGATTTCAGGCCATAAAGTTGCTGTGCTGGCTACCCCTTTCATCCGCCCATTTTCGGCCTACTGTAGACTAAACCGGGTCCAGGTTGTCGTCCCTGCGTGCCGGACGCCTTGTTGTAAGACGTCCCTCAATCGGTCACGGGAAATTGCCTTCGCGGGCTGCCTTAGTTTGACATAATCTCACTCCAATTCATTACCACCCCGCAACTCCGTGAACGGCATTAGGATAGTCGATTAGAGTGCTTGTTTGCGTACCAAATGCGCCGGGGGTTCAAGTCCCTCCCGCCGCGCGGAAAAAGAAGCCCTTTCGTACTCAACTCCAGGCCTTCCCCGCCTGCTTCAAGAGCCCCACAGGCGTACTGCCGCACGGCATGAAATTATCACCCATCACGATTCGGGGCACCTTCAACAGGCTTAATCGCATTCGACGACTGAAAGTGCGCCACGAACGACGGGCGGACATTCACTACACTCTTCTTACACTGGGCTGCGCGCTCATCGGCTGGCTGGCGCGATGCCCAAAACCGGTTTTCTCGGGCGCTCTACGTGACGAATTGCCTATTCGAGCGAGCTTACGTAACGATACTGTAACGCTCGACGATTACACTGTTTGAATGGGGCCTCCCCTTTTTCACCCTATGTGGCGATCGAGAACTCGGACGTTGCCCAGTTCTCACAACCGGCCTGAGAGACGATTTACGCCCAGTAGTTGGTTGGTGCTAGCGCTCGTCCTGAGCCTGATCGCCCTAAACTTGACGCAACTGCTGTACCGCTTGACCTTGCCCACCGATGGCTGGGTTATGACTGGCACCAGTATCAATCCCGAGGTGATCTATCAGACCAACCTGGCCGGCGGCGCCTCTCTACTGCAGCCAGCGGATCAACTGCTGGCGGTTGGCGGCGTGCCGGTCATACAATACCGGCCCGGCGTTCGGCCAGCCGACTGGGTGCCAGGGCAAACAGTGCAGATTACCGTGCTGCGCATGGGGGAGACACTGACGGTGGCAGTGCCAGTGCTGCACTGGACGTGGCAGGACTGGTGGCGTTACTCTACGGTCAACGTCGACCAGTTGGTGGGTCGGGTGAGTGCGCTCTTCCTCTTGGGCGTGGCCCTGTTTACGTTTTTCAGGCGGCCGGGCGACCCGGCGGCGCGGGCGCTGCTGGCCTGGCTGGGCGGCTTTTTTGCTTTGAATCTGAGTAGATCGCTGCCTGGTGGGCTGACGACACGGTTTGACGAGTTGGGTTTCTGGTCCAACTTCTTGTTTAGCTATGGCACGTTTGTCACACCGTTCGGACCCGCCCTACTGAGCCTGGCGCTGGTTTTCCCCCGACCCAAAACCATTGTCCGGCGCCACCCGTGGCTGGCTCTGGCGCCGTACGTAATCGGCGCGTTGTGGCTGGTCGTCGTCATTGCCAGCGGCCAATTGATTCTAGCCTTTGTCAGCACCTTGCTGGTAGTACTGGCCGCCATCATCAGCCTATTACACAGCGCGCTCACGATGCGCGAAACGGTCAGCCGAGCCCAACTGCAGTGGGGCATTGGGGGCCTCGTCCTGGGTTTGTTAGTGACCCTGCTGGCTTTTGCTCCAGTGTTTGGGTGGGTGACCGGCTCATGGGCGCCGGTGCTGTTGAGCAGCTTCAATGTTGGCTTCACCCTTATGGGCGTGGCGCTGTCAGTAGCCATCTTGCGCTACCGGCTGTTTGACATCGACGTCATCATCCGGCGCACGCTGCTGTACACCGTGCTGACCGGGCTGCTGGCGGCGGTGTATTTTGGCATCGTGGTAGTGCTGCAGATCGTTCTGCGGACGCTGACGGGCCAGGGCCAGAGCCAACTGGCGACAGTGGTCTCAACCTTGGCGATCGCGGCGTTGTTCGTGCCTTTGCGGCGGCGGGTGCAGGCGTTCATCGACAGGCGATTTTACCGGCACAAGTATGACACCGCCCGTATCCTGTCGGTGTTCAGCGCAAATGTCCGTGACGACGTCGACCTGGATGACCTCACCCGGCGCATGCTGGCTGTCGTGGAGGAGACCATGCAGCCGATGACCGTTGGCATTTGGCTGAGACCTCCCCCGACACTGACGGCAAGTCGTTGGCGGAGCGGGCCTGAGTCGGCAGGCACACGGCAGCCGGTCTGACCATGTCTGACGCTGCCGCGCCCCATTTTACTGGCCGAGCACTTCTCGCCAGCCGCCTGCTTTGGGCGGCCGCCGCGCTTACGGCGCTCATCGCGCTCGTCGCGGGGACGCCTGTCCGGTACTTCCAATTGTTCACGCCTAACCCGCAGGGCGCCAGCATCGTTGGCCAACTGCTTCCGGAAGAGGCACGCCTCCTGGCTCAGTCCGGCCTGTCCATGCAGGCTTACGCCAGCTATATCACGGCGGCAGAGATGCTGACCGTTCTGGTCAGTTTGAGTGTGGCCGGTCTCATTGCTTGGGGACGTTCGGATAACTGGATGGCCTGGTACGTGTCGCTCATCCTGGTCTCCACAGCCGCCGCCTTACCGTTGGTCACGGTGCTTCAGCCAACCCACAAGCTATGGAGCGACCTAGTCTTGTGCGGTCAAATGGTCTTCTTTGGCGGGCTAATCCCGCTGATCTACCTGTTCCCGGACGGACGTTTCGCGCCAAGCTGGACGCGCTGGCTGGCGGTGGCCTGGTTGATCTACATGGCCTTTTGGCCGGTTTTCCCGTCCCTACGGCCGACCTTCGGCTTCCGCCGCGACCTGACGGCGAGTGAAGCGCTCGTGATCTTGTGGCTGATGATCTGGTTCCTGGCCGGGGTACTGGCGCAGGTCTGGCGTTACCGACACTATTCAAATACGCTCGAGCGCCAGCGCACCAAGTGGGTTA
>JAYTFQ010000227.1:0-2162 GCA_043734225.1 Anaerolineales bacterium
AATGGGATGCCGGGGCAAGACGAAGGTCTGGCCCCGGCATCCCATTCGGCCAAATCGTCCTGGATCACATTGTTCACAGCCGCCAACGGCGTGTCCGCGCCCCACCAAGCTGAACTTGTTGGGCGCGGGAGCGCACCTGCGCCCATAAGTGTTAACTGAACTGGTCGCTGCCCGGAATAGACGCGATTGGCGGCGATGGGGCTGCCGCCAATCGCGCCTGCAAGGCGCTCCTACAATTAACGGCCGGGCCGATGTCATGTAGGAGCGCCTTGGACATTGAACAAGCCTGACTGCGGTGACGTTAATGCCTATACCCCCCTGCTCCCGTGCTCCCCAACTCCCTGCCGCTCTGTCAGCGCCGCACCAACGGCAGGAACACCTCCACTGTTTCCACCGCGCCGATGTCCACCCGCCCGCCCCACACCCGCGGCGCGCCGCGCTGGTCGGTGTCGGGCGGCGCGGCAAAGGCCGGGTCCCCGGCGTTGATCACTGGGCTGCTGGCTGCCGGCAGGCGGGTTTGGGTGGGGCCGCCGTGGTTGCCCAGCGGTCCCAGCAGCGGGTCCAGCCCAAACAAGTTGCCGCCGGCGTCGATGATGTTGGCCGAACTGGTGATGCCCACCAGGTCGGAACGCAGCGTGAAGTTGCCCGCGATGTCGGGAGAGACCGGGGCTGTGTTGCCGGCGATGATGGTGTTGGTAATCGGCACCTGTGCGCTGTACATCTGAATGCCGCCGGCCGTATTCACGGCCGTGTTGCTGACGATGGTGCTGTTCCGCACCGCGACGGAAGAATCAAAATAGAACGCAATGCCGCCGCCGGCGCCGCCGGCCGCGTTGCCGGAAATGGTCGTGTTTTCCAACAGCAGCGACGCGCCCAGGAGCCTGCCCGCGTACACGCCGGCGCCATAGTGGGCGCTGTTGCCGCTGACAGTGGTGCGCCGCACCGTTTGCGCGCCGCCGGAGCCCTTCAAGAACTCCAGGCCGCCACCGCTGACGGTGCTGTGGTTGCCGGCCAGCGTGCTGTCTTCGACCAGCGTGTCGGCCGCGCTTTTGTAGAACGCGATCCCGCCGCCCTTGACGGCCATATTGCCGGAGATGAGCGTGCGCCGGACGGTGACCGGGCCGGTGTTGGCGTTCACAAAGATGCCGCCGCCGCTGTGGGCGGTGGTGGTGTTGCTCAACACCGCCGTATCTTCAATCAGCGCGTTGGCCGGCTGGGCCAGATAGACGCCGCCGCCGCTGTACAGCACGCTATTGCTGATCACCTGGGAGTTTTGCAGGGTGAACCCGGCCGGCGAGGCCGCCACAAACAGGCCGCCGCCATACAGGCTGATATTGCCGGTGATGAGCGAGTCGCGGATGGTGAGCCCCACGTTCAGGCCGTTCGGATCGAAATTGAGCCCGCCGCCGCGCACCGAGCCGCCGTTGCTCACCAGATCCACCTGGTCGAGCGTCAGGTCGGTCTTGTACGCGTAGATGCCGCCGCTGACGTTGTTCAGCCCCCGGCCGTTGCGCACGGTCAGGCCGGAGATGGTGGCGGTGATGGGGGCGCTGAGGCCGGGGTGAAGGTAAAACACCGTGACGGCATGCCCGCCGCTGACCGAGAGCTTGCCGGGGCCGGGGCCGACGATCTGCACCGAGTCGGTGATGCGCAGCGTGCCGGTCAGGTTGATGGTGCCGCTCAGCGCCGTCGCAAAGGTGATGGTGTCGGCGCCGGGGTTAAGATTGGCGGACTGGATGGCCTGGCGCAGGCTGCCCGCGCCGGCCGGGTTGAGATTGGTGACGCTGAAGGTGGCCGCTGGCAGGCGCGGCAGCCGCGACGCCGGCGCGTGCCAGGGCGCGGCCGCCAGCAAGGCGCTGATGGCCAGCACGTGCGACAGGCGCTGGCTGGTCGGCGCGCTTTTGCCGGGCAAGATCGTGCCGGGCGCGGCCAGCACATACACCGGCGCCTCGCCGGCCGGCGCGCGTTTGCTTGGCGATGAATGCGGCATTGCGTCTCCTTATATCCAGGCGAGTTAGGGCCCGGGAGGGGCGGGAGTATACACCGATCATGTAAGTATCACCCCTGTTGGCCCCAAGTAGTAATGTCCCCTTTGTCCCAAATAGAAATGTCCCCTCCGACTGGCTCCGGGCGCTAGTCGTGGGACACTCTTTCGTGGATAG
>JAYTFQ010000228.1:0-9769 GCA_043734225.1 Anaerolineales bacterium
AGGAAGGGCAGCACAATACACGGATTGTGCGCAGAAAACTCAGATCTTTGGTTGACAAACTGTGGGCTGGGCGCGACCTGCATGGCGGCTCGGCCAGCAAAAGTGCCCGGCAAACAACGACCGGACCCAACGCGCCCCTAGGTTTGTAGTGCCGAAGCGGCAGTACGGAGGGAGGCGCGGCGAACTATTTGAGGTGGTAGAGAACCAAAATCATAATCAGACAACCTTTCTGGTCTGGCGTGCTCACGGCAGCGCAATGCTTGCCCCGAGACGATAACCGCTGGACATCTTATCATCAGGCGTTCATCAACACAATAGGCAATTTCGGATTAATGTGACGCCAGGGCGGACCTGGGCCGTCGACCGTCGCGGCGACACCCATCTATGCCTCTGGCAGGCGAGTCGTGACATCTATGTTCAGCCGGTGGCCGGTTGGCTTTGACGACACGAGTCCCGGTGCGGCCAATCAGAATCTGACAGCGTTGTCAAGGTGGTGGCCGGGTGATCGCACATGGAAAACATGACCTTTGTCACTTTTGATGGATGACAAAACTCCGTATCATGAGGTAAGCACAATCGCAATACTAACAATGTTGAGAATGGAGGTGCCGTGATGGAGATACGTACACTGCCGCAGACGGCGAGCGTTGTGGCTGGGTCCGGCCGGCCGGCTTACCGCCCGGGTGACTTTGTGACGACCGTCACGGGCTACCCGGTGTTGTATGAGGTGTTAGCGGTGGACAGCGATGGGCTGGTGCGCGTGCGCGGCGTGAACTGGGCCGCTGGCTACAGCGCGATGGTCGGGCCGCGGGATATTCGGCCGGTCACGGCTATTCTGAACCACTAGCGCGGATGTTGTCTTGAATGATGCCGCCAGGCAGACGAGGCAGCGCCTCGTCTTGATAACGGCGGCATAGGCCCGGCGCAAAGCACTCCGGGCCGCGTCCGATCCTTGTATGGCTGCAAGCCGCGCCGGCCTTTGACCTGCGCGGCTTTCGTTTAAGCGGTAGCTGCCCAGTCGGATGGCGCGAACAATTCGCTGTGAATCAGGTAATCAAGGATGATTTGGCCGGATTGGATGCCGTCGCCAGCCACCAGCGGGCGTCTGGCCACGGCATCCAATTCGGCCAGCATTTTATGACAGACTGAGCAGGGAATTTAAGCGCCTCCAATCGTTTACAATTGTAGGCATGCAACCGGATGAGAGCGGCCTATATGCGGCCGTAGCGGACTTCCATCGGGCGCGGCAGCGCGCGTCGCTGCAAGGGGTGCTGGCGCGCCTGACCGGGCGGCGGGTGGACCTGCTGTCGTACGACGATGTGGCGCGCCTGCTGCACACCGTGGGGCGCTCCGAGCGGGGCTTGCAGGACGTACCGCTGGACGACATCACCGGCAGCGTGGGCCGGCCCAACAACTTTACGCGCGATTTCCTGCCGCGCCACGACTCGGATCAAAACCGCTGGGCGCGTGTGCTGGCCATCGTCAGCGATCCGAACGCGGCCGGCCTGCCGCCCATTGAGCTGTATAAAATTGGCCAGGCTTTTTTCGTCGTCGATGGCCACCATCGCGTTTCAGTGGCCCGGCAATTGGGCGCTTCGCATATCCAGGCGTATGTGACCGAGCTGAGCACCAAGGTGCCGCTGTCGGCGGATGCGACCCCGGAAGAGTTGGTCCTCAGGTCGGAATACGCCGATTTCCTCGATAAGACGCGGTTGGACCGCAACCGGCCCGGGGCTGACGTGAGCCTGACGAACCCGGGCCAAATGCGCCGGATTTTGGAGGAGGTGGAGGCCCACCAGGCGGCCCTGGCGGCAGCCAGCGGCCAACCGGTCTCGCTGGAGGCGGCAGCCGGGGATTGGTTCGACCAGGTGTACCTGCCGGCGGTGTACGTGATCCGCGAGAGCGGCATGCTGCGCGACTTCCCCGGCCAGACCGAGGCCGACCTGTATTTGCTGGTGGCCGAGCACCGGACTGCGTTGGAAGAAGCGCATGGCTGGACGATCAAGCCAGAAGTGGGTGCCAGCGACCTGGCGGCGCAGCAGGTGGCCCGCCGCCAGGGGTTTGTCAGCCGCGCCGGGAAACGGCTGTTCCAAGCCGTGGTGCCCGAGGAACTGCGCGGGGGCCCGGCGGTGGGCAAATGGCGCCTGGAGCGGCTGGCCTCGCGCTATACCGACCGGCTCTTCAACGACATTCTGGTGCCCGTCAGCGGCGAACCGATTGGCTTTCAGGGATTGGAGCAGGCGCTGGACCTGGCGCGCATGGAAGGCGCGACCATGCACGGCCTGCACGTAGTGCCCAGCGAGGCCGAGCGCGCCAGCCCGGCGGCCCAGGCCGTGCGAGACGAGTTTAACCAGCGCTGCCAGGCGGCGGGCATCCCGGGCAGCCTGGCCATTGAAGTGGGGGACGTGGCGCCCACAATTTGCGAGCTGGCGGCGCTGACCGACCTGGTGGTGCTGAACCTGGCCTACCCGCCCGCGGCGGAGCCGCTGGCCAGGCTCGGGTCGGGGTTTCGCACTATCATCCTGCACTGCCCGCGCCCGGTGCTGGCGGTGCCGCACTATCAGACCTTGCCGGCCCGGACCCTGCTGGCTTACGACGGCAGCCCCAAGGCCGAGGAAGCGCTGTTCGTGGCCACATACCTGGCGGAAGCGCACAAAACGACGCTGGTGGTGGTGACGATGCTGCACGCCGGGCAGGTGAGCACCGCCACCGTGGACCACGCGCGCGAATACCTGGCGCTGCACGAGGTGGATGCCACCTTTGTGCTGCGTGAAGATGGCAGCGCGTCGGACGTGATCTTGGAAACGGCCCACGACCAGCAAACGCACGTGATTGTGAGCGGCGGCTATGGCGCGCACCCGATGCTGGAGGTGGTGCTGGGCAGCACCATTGACCGGGTGCTGCGTGAGGCGCGCCAACCCGTGCTAATTTGCCGGTGAGTGGGACTTAATTGAGCTAAAACAAAAAACGGCCCGGCCTGGTTCCTGAGAACCAGGCCGGGCCGTTTCTGTTTTAAGGGCTAGACCTGCAAGAAACGCCCATCGGGCGCGCGCTGGGCGGCGCGCACCGCCACAATCGCTTCCCGATTGAGCGGGCCGTAAATGTGCGGGAACAGCACGCCCGCCAGCGGCGAGCCCGGCAGGGCGGGGGGAACCGGTGCTTCCAAACGCACTTCTGCCGTCACTAGCTCCGGGTCGATGTCCAGCACCAGATATTGCCCGGCCGAGCCTTGATAGAAGCGGTTGGCCACCTCGAGCAGCACGGCCGGCTGCGTGGTGCAGTGGATGAAGCCATCACTGGCATAGGCGGCCGGCAGGTAGGGTTGGCCGGGCGCCAGCGCCGCCCAGTCAGCCGCGGGCACCAGATGGTGGATCAGTGCCATCAGGGAACCGCTTCTTTATCTTTGTCGGCTTCTTTGGTTTCTTTCAGGGCGGCCTGCTGGGCCATGTCACGCCGGCGGCCGGCGCCAGCGACGGCGGCGCCGGCGATGCTGAGCGCGTACAGTCCGAACATGGGCAGCATCACCAGTCCCATATTCACCGGGTCCACGGTGGGCGTGACGGCGGCGGCGATGACGGCAATCGTGACGACCGCGATGCGCCACTGTTTGGCCAACTGGCTGGCCTTGACCCAGCCGATGCCGGCCAGGAAATAGACCAGCAGCGGCATCTGGAAGGCGATGCCGATCCAAAACATCAAGCTGGTCACCAGGCCAAAATACGCGGATGGGCGCCAGGCGGCTTTGAAACCCAGGAAGTTTTGCAGGAAAGGAATGGTGGCTGGGAGCATGATGAAATAGGTGAAGGCCATGCCGCCCAGAAACAAGACCGTGGCTGACGGGATGGCGCCCAGCAAAAACAACCGGCTGCGGGGCATCAGGCCGGGCGCGACGAACAGGTAAATCTCTAGCACGATCCAGGGCATGGCAAAGGCCAGGCCCGACAGCAGCGAGACGCGCATAAAAACGCCGATGGCCTCGGTCGGCTCGATGACCTGCAAAATCTTGGTGCCATTCGGCCCCAGTGGCACGGCCAGGATGTCCATCAGCTTCTGAGCGAAGAAGAAGCTGAGGGCGGTGGTCAGGCCCAGGGCGATGCAGGCGCGAAAGACCGCCGTGCGCAGCGCGACAAAATGCTCGCCGAGCGCGCCCAGGGTTTCAAACAGCACGTCGCGGCTGCCAAATGACTCGGTGAAAGTGTCGGTCAGCGACACATCCTCGGGCACCTCGGTGAAAAACAGACCCACGTTGTGCCAGGCATCGCGGATGCCTTGCAGGATCCACTGGACGAAGCGCACCGGGGAGGTGATGATGCGCCAGATGAGCGCGAAGAAGCGTTTCATGTTGAGTTAGGCGTCCCGCTCTTGTTTGTCCGCGGTCCCGTTGGCCGGGGTGGGCGGCGCGCCGTTGCGGGGCGGGCTGGGCGGCGTCGGCGGTTGGGAGGGCGTGGCCAGATCGTTGATCCAGGCGTCGAAGGGCTTGTCGGTGCGCTTGAGCGAGCTGCTGGCCTCCTGCAGATCCGACTTGATCTGTTTGAATTCATCCATGTTCTGCAGCTCGTCCAGCTGGGCCTCGCGCGCCAGGCGCGCCGGCAGGTTGCGCAGCTCATCCGAAGCCTGGCGCACCATGTTGTAGCCGGGCGATTTGTACATGCGGTTGAGGAACTTGCCAAAATTGCGGGCGAACTTTTCAATGTCCTTAGGCCCCACCACTAGCAGAATGATGATGAGGATGAAGATTAACTCCATTGGCCCGATACCGAACAGTTCCATACCAGTCTCTCCGCGCCGGGCTAGCCGGCAACTTCCTCGTCGTTGGGCGGCTCAGCGGCCGGGCTGTGGCCAAAGGCCTGCAGCATGTCGGCCTGGCGCGTGGCCAGCGCCCCCAGCACGCCGTTGACAAAGCGCGGCGCGCTGTCCGAGCCGTATAGCTTGGCCAACTCAACTGCTTCGTTAATGGCGACTTTAATCGGCGTTTGCCGTGCAGCGGCGAACTCCCAAATAGCAATGCGCAGAATATTGCGATCGATGAGCGCCATCTGGTCGAGCGGCCATTCCGGCGCGTGTTCTTGGATCAACTTATCAAGGGTGGGCGTCTGCGCCATCACGCCCACCACCAACTGGCGAGCAAACACCGTCAACTCGTCGTCGAGCGGCTGTTCCACCAGCCTTTGCTCGACCACCAGTTCCGGCGAGTGGTCGGTACAGTCGATTTCATATAGGGCCTGTAGCGCGATGGTGCGGGCTTTACGCCGTGCTTTCATTACCGTCACAATGGCAAAAGTGCGAACTCGCTGACCCCAAGGCGGCAGGCGGGGGCAGTGCAGCGCTTATTGCGCCTCTCTTTGGGTGTCAGCCACGTCTTCGATATGGATGTTGACCGCCAGGACGTCCATGCCAACCATCTCCTCGATGGCGCGCCGGACGGCGGCCTGCACGGCATGGCCCACCTCGCGCAAATTGTAGCCCGGTTCCATAACCAGGTACAGGTCCACCAGCACCGATTGGCCGCGCACTTCCACGCTGACGCCGTCTTCCACGCCGCGCTTGAACAGGCGATCGACGCCGGCGGGCAGCGGGTTGGTGCGGCTGACGCCGGGAGTCTGCAGCGCCGACAGCCGCGCAATGGTCAGCAAGACATCATGCGCGATGGTAGTCTTGCCGCGACGCGGCTCAGCGCCGGTTTCGGGGCTAACGGAAGCGGGCTCGGCTGGATTGGGGGCGGTCATGGCAGCACCATGGAACTAGCCCATCACCATGCCGCCATCGACGCTGAGCACCTGGCCGGTGATGTAGCCGGCCTGCGGCGTGGCCAAAAAGGCCACGGCATAGGCCACGTCTTCGGGCGTGCCCCAGCGGCCCAGCGGAATGCTTTTCAGCGAGGCGTCTTTCAATTCTTGCGGCAGCCCGTTGGTGAGGGCGGTGGGCACAAAACCAGGCGCTACCGCGTTGACCGTGATGTTGCGCGTCCCGACCTCGCGCGCCAGCGAGCGGGTGAGGCCGATCAGGCCGGCTTTGCTGGCCGAATAGTTGGTCTGGCCGGCGTTGCCGGCGATGCCGCTGACCGAGGTGATATTAATAATGCGCCCCGAGCGTTTGCGCAGCATGGTTTTGACAGCGGCCTTGGAACAGTTGAAGGCGCTTTTGAGATTGGTTTGAATGACGATATCCCAGTCGGCTTCGGGCATCATCATAATCACCATATCGCGGGTGGTGCCGGCGTTGTTCACCAGGATATCCACGGCGCCATACAGATCGATCGCGCCCTTGATCAGGCCCTCGGCGGCCTTATAGTCGCTGACATCGGCCTGCCAGGCGCTGGCCGTGCCGCCGGCGGCCACAATTTCAGCCACCGCCGCCTGGGCGCCAGCGCCATCTTTGGCGTAGTTCACCACCACTTTGGCGCCTTCGCGCGCCAATTCAGCGGCAATGGCCCGCCCAATCCCGCGTGAGGCGCCGGTTACCACGGCCACCTTGCCTTCCAATTTCATGCCGGCTCCTACCTTTTCCGTTTGAACGTGGCGTGATTATACCGCGTGTCGTTCCATCAGACGCTGTTTGAGATATCCGTCAAAATCCTCGCGCCCGCAGGCTTCCAGATATTCCATGATTTCCTCGCCGGCCATGGGGTACAGCGGGTGGCAGGAGGTGGGCCAGGCGCCGCCGGGCGCCTCCACCACGGCCGTCACCAGCGGCGCCACCACATCCACATGTTCCAGCCGGTCAACCAGGCGCTCGGTAGTCACGATCAATTTGCCAGCGGCCAGCGCCAATTCCTGGTCCACACCCAGGTTGCGGCCCAGGGCGGCATTGCCCACCCGGTCGGCCTCCAGCGCGTGC
Organism: Anaerolineales bacterium; assembly: GCA_043734225.1. GTDB lineage: Bacteria > Chloroflexota > Anaerolineae > Anaerolineales > UBA6663 > JAYTFQ01. Next base: position 6,838 of record JAYTFQ010000228.1, read on the forward strand.
ACCACGGCCACATCCGGCCGCAGCGCCGGAAAGGCCACCAGCTCTTCGCCCGTGTACGGGTCAATGATGGTGCGCACGTCCGGGCGCAGCTTGAGCAGGTCCGTGCCGATCCAGCCGCGGCCGGCCATGAAGCCCACTTCGGAAATAGCGGCGCGCAGCCCAAAACCCAGGCTGGCCTCGGTTTCTTCCATAATTTCAATCTCCCCCTGGTTGGCCGCCTGGGTGAACATCGGGGCCAGGCCAAAGGCCTCGAAGCCAAAGTAACAGGAGCGCACCCGCTGCACCAATCCCGCGCCCACCAGCAGGTCGCTTTCATAGCTGGCGGTAAAGCACAGCAGGGTCAGATCGCGCGGGGGCGACGGCTGGCGCAGCAGCTCGAAAACAAAGGCGGCCGGTCGCCGATAGAGGGTCATGCCGCCCAGAGCGAGAACTGCGCCGGTGGGCACCAGGCTGGCGGCCTCGGTCATGGAGATGACTTTATTCATGCGGTTTGTCAGGGGTGGGGTTTTCAGCCGTCAGATCCGTGACGGCGCGGTGCAGGGCGTCCATTTGCGCCGTTTGTTGCGCCTGGCGTTGGCGAGCGCCGTTCACGGCCGCGCCCCAACTGCCGCCGCCGCTGGCGCCGCGCCGGAGCGCGCCCACCAGGGTGGCGGCGACGGCCAAGATGACGGCGCCCAGAATCAAAACGACGATCAGCGGGCCAGGGATGGTGAGCGAGCCGGGCAGGGAAGGCATCAGCGTGATTGGGCCGCGGCGCTGAGAGCGCTGGCCGCCAGCATTTGGGTCTTCTTGGCTGCCAGCCGGTCGGCCAGATCGGTCAGATATTCGCGGTTCTCGAGCCGGGCCACCCAGTCGGCCGGGATGCCGCGCGTGCCCAGGCGCGCGCCCAGGATGCCCCCGGCGATGGCGGCCACGCTGTCCGAGTCGCCGCTGATGTTGGCCGCCAGCCGCACGGCGGCGACATAATCAGACGGGTGGCGCTGGACACAGTAAAGGGCCATCGCCACGGCCTCTTCCGCGATCCAGCCGCCGCCGCGCGTGGGGCCAACCTGGCGCAGCGCGGCCTCGGCATCCGGCCATGCCAGCACCGGCTCAATGCGGTTGATGGCTACGTCGAACTCCGGCGCATGACCGCCGGCGAACGCCAGCAGCCGGGCGGCATAGACCTCGGGGTGCACGTCGTCGAGCGCCAGCTTGATGAGATAGGCCGCGCCAATGCAGGCGGCGTCGGCGGTGGGGTGTCGATGGGTGAGCGTGCCCTGGGCGCGCGCCACGCTTTGCAGCCGGCCGGGGTCGCCCTGGTACAGATAGCCCACGGGCGCCACACGCATGCAGGCGCCGCAGCCCTTCGAGTCTTTCACGCCCGCCTCGCGCCAGGGCGCGCCGCGCTCCAGCGCGTTCACGCCCCGAATTGAGGTGGCGCCGGGGGCGCGGCCGGGGGTGGATGGGTCGCGTTTCCAGCCGATGAAGTGGCGGGCCACGGCGCCCATCAGCACGTCCAGGTTCTGCTGCCCGGCTTCAATCAGTGCTTCACCCACGGCGGCCGACATCTGGGTATCGTCGGTATACAGTGCCGGATCGGGCGGCTCGCCGATGCCGCCGCGGCCATACCTGGCCAGGATTTGCGGCAGTTCCATGAACTCCACCGGCCAGCCCAGGGCATCGCCTAGGGCCAGGCCGTAGAACATCCCGCGGGCGCGGTCGCGGTCGGCCAGGCTCATGGCTGCGCTTGCCCGTCGGCGGCCGGCGCGCCAACACTCGCGGGGTGGTTGGCCCCTGACTCCAGCCGGGCGATCAGCGGCTCGAGTTCCAGGATGGAATCGATCTGATAATCAACACCGTCCGGCAGGGCGCTGCCTTCCGGGCTGACCAGCACGGCCGTCAAGCCCAGCGCGTGGGCGGGCTGCAAATTGCGCACGGCGTCGTCGGCGAACAGGCACTCCTCAGGCGCGGCGCCGACCAACTGCAGCGCCTGCTGGTAGGCGCGTGGGTCCGGCTTATTGATGAAGTTCAGGGCGTGCACGTCGATGATGCGCTCGAAGTATTGGGAAACGCCCAGGCGGGCGATGACGCGCTCGGCGTGCGGCGCGTCGGCGTTGGTAAAGATCACCTTGCGCTGCGGCAAGCGCGCCAGCATCTGCTGCAGCGCCGGGCTGGGCTCAAGATAGCGTTCGAGAGGTAGATCGTGCACGAACGCCAGGTAATCCAGCGGGTCGATGCCATGCTCGTGTCGCAGGCCGTTGAGGGTGGTGCCGTAAGTCTCTAAATAGACCTGGCGCCGGGCGCGCGCCTCGGCGGCAGGCATGCCCATGCGTTCAATCATGTATGCGGTGATGCGCTGGCCGATAGCCGGCCACAGCCCGCACGCTCGGGCATACAGGGTGTCGTCTAAATCGAGCAGCAGTACTTGCAACATTACGATCCATTGTAGCGCGGGTGAGGCCAATCCGGCAAAGATCGAATAATACGATTGAAAAATCGTAACCAGCAAAACGAACAACCAGTCTATTCCCACGACACCGGCACGAAAAAGGCCAAGGGTTGTCACCCTGATGGATCGGGACGCGCACGAAAAGTCTCCCGGCATGTCCTGCGCGACTGTCGGTTTCTGGGCAGCGCGCATGCGCCGCACTCTAACTGTCGCTACGCTAATAACTGCCGCTCTCCCTCACCCCGGCCATCTCCCGCTGGGAGGGGGAGAAAGGCCCCTGTCTTTGTTGGCAGCGACTTCGGCTTCTGAGCAGCGCAAATGCGCTGCCTTGTACCTCAGGTCATACTTGCGCCCTATGCAACGGGCGCTTGTGGGTATAGGACTCTGCGGCTATCCGGATTATCCCTATTCAAAAATGGATGCCGTAACACTGCCTACGCAAACCAGATGAAAAGACATCGTCCCCGAAGGGGGACGACCGGCCCCGGCCCGTCCTTGGCC